>NZ_CP075338.1:2121340-2424389 GCF_023278365.1 Epilithonimonas zeae
TGGCAGACGGTTTCCGGAGTGGCGAAAAAGTAGCTTTCGTAATGTTGGAAGATTACACTGGCTCCTACTCTTTCCGATTAGGCGACCGAGATTATATGAAACTGAAAGATAAATTGGAGGTTCAGCGATTCGTGATTATGAAAATCAAATATTCTCAAGGAAAAGATGGTCGTGTTTTCGTGAATGTGAATGAAGTTCTGGAATTGAAAGAAGCTTTTGAAAAATTTGCTAAAAGTTTGTCTGTTGTAGTTCCATTGGATTCATTACGACAATCTGACATTGAGTTTTTCAGAGAAAATATCATTCAAAATCAAGGCGAGCAAAAGCTTAATTTCTTTATCAAAAATCCGGAAGACGAATCTGTATTAGAAGTTGTTTCTATGCAGCACAAGATTAATATTAATGAAAATCTATTGGAAGTAATTCATCAAATTAATAATTATGAAGTTTTTTTGAATTAACTAAAAATACAATTTAATAAAATAATTTTCCTAATTCAACAACAACTATATCAAATCTTAAACAATACAAATAAAAAATTTTTTTTATTTGTAAATTCAAAACAAAATAAAACATAGTTACACAAATCATCTAATCTGCAAATATTTAATAAAAAAAAATATTCTTTCATATCATATAATTACTATATTTGACTGAATTTTAAAAATTATATAATTATGAAGAAATTTCTACTTTCATGCTCGATGATATTGGGCATTGGGGCTAATGCCCAATTTGTACAAAATTTCGACGCAGGCACTACAACTCCTTCTGGTTGGACAGTAATCAACGGTGGGGATGCAAATGGGTTTGCATTTGGAACAGTACCAACTAGCGGAACAGTGACAGCGGCACAAAGCGGAGCAAACGTCGCTCGTATTGCTTATGGAGCAACAGCTCATGACGATTATTTAGTAACTCCGGCAATCGCTGTACAGGCTGGTGTTAATGACCGATTATCTTTTTATGTTGCTAGCTTCAGTAGCTCTTTTACTGAAAACTACAACGTAATGTTATCGACTACTACAGCGACTGCAGCAGCATTCACTACAACATTAAAAGCAACATCAAAAGCACCAGCGGCTTGGACTAAAGTAACACTAGACCTAACACCATATGTTGGACAGACTGTTTATGTAGGATTTCATGCTGTAGATACGGATCAATGGTATCTAATGTTTGACACTATTGTTAATGATACAACTCCAACAACAGTTCCAGGTTGTACTACAGCTACAAGTCCAGCAAATGGAGCTACTAATGTAACTGTAAGACCTTCTTTCACTTGGTCAGATGCTACTGGCGCTTCTGGATATAAATTATATCTAGGAACATCACCTGGTACATATAATGCAATTAACGGAGTAGCAGCTTCATCTGGAGCTACAATTAATAACAATCCTCCATTAGCAGCTAACACAACATATTATTTGAAAATCGTTGCAACTAATGATATTGGAGATGCTACAGGCTGTACAGAAACATCTTTCACAACAGGACCAAATCCGTTTGCTCCTTATTGTGGTCCATTCACATCAACAGCACCAACTCAAATTACTCCAATCAAGTCAGTAAATTTTGCAGGATCAACAAATACTTCTGACGCAGCTGCAACAACTTTTGGTTCTTACGCAACAGAGGAAAGTTTTACAAATGTAGTATTTAGTGTTGCTAATAATGTTACTTCTTTACCATTAACTGTTCAAGGAATTGGAATTGCTAATAATGGATGGGCAATGTCAGCATTTATTGACTGGAATAATGATGGAGATTTTGATGATGCTGGAGAATCTTATTTTAATACAACAGCAACAATGCTAAGAACAACAACTGTTACAAACGGCATAGCTACATTAACAGGAAATATTACTATCCCAACTGGTACAGTTCTTGGCAATAAGAGAATGAGAGTGAAATATAACTTCTCAGGCACCACAATCAACTCACCATTAACAACAGCTTGTACTGATTTAACTAATGGCCAAGTTGAAGATTACACTTTAGAATATAAAGCTTTCCTAGGAGTATCTGACATAAGCAAAAAAGATATCTCTGTTTACCCTAACCCATTCACAGATGTTCTTAACATCTCTGATGTAAAAGGTGTTAAATCAGTTTCTGTAAATGATATCTCTGGTAGAGAAGTTAAATCTCTTGCTCCAGCAGCAGAACTTAACCTTTCTAGCTTAAAAACAGGTCTTTACATCGTAAACCTTAAGATGGAAGACGGAAGCGTTAAAACTTTCAAAGCCATCAAAAAATAATTTAAACTTAATAAATATCTAGCCACCTCTTTTTGAGGTGGTTTTTTTATTTAATAACTTAAATTAACTTTAAGTGTTAATATACTTCTTCAGATTAAAAAAAAATTCTATATTCGTATCAGTTTAAATAAATTTATAGCATTATGAAAAAAATTCTATTTTCTTGCCTTTTAGCACTCGGTGTTTGTGCTAATGCACAAATTAACCATATTGGTGACTTTGAAGCTGATACTAACATTGGTCAGTATGGTCAGTTTGGAACAGGTACAATTACTGCAGCAGCAGCTTGTGGCGGAAGCTTGGGAGGGCAATTAGCAATTGCTTCTACAACATCACAAACTGGGTGGATGGTACAGTTACTTACATTAGAAGACGAAGGACAAGTAAACAATGGTCAAAAAGTTAATGTAAGTATTAACTATAAAAAAGCAGCAACCGTTGCAGGGACATTATATATCTCCTACATGATTTATGATGAAGTAGAAGACACTTGGAGCATTGTTAATGTTAGTTCTGGTACAGCTTTAACAACTGCCGCTATAACAACTTGTCAAACTCTTACTGCCACTATCCCTGCAGGAGCTTTACAACCAGGTAAAGTTTATGGCATAGGTGCTTGGTTCGTAAAAACTACAGGTAATGCGGGTGGTAACATTTATGTAGATAACATTTCTATCGCACAAGAAACTGTTACAACAGTACCTTCATGCACAACTTTTGTTGGACTTAATAACGGTTCTGTGGTTTCTGCAGGAAATTATGCCCTTACTTGGAATGCAGCTGCCAATGCTGTTAATTATAAAGTAACCGTAGGAACTACTCCTGGCGGCTCCGATGTTTTTAATGGAACAGCAGAAGGAACAACAAGCAATATCGTGTTAACTCCTAATACAACTTATTATACTAAAGTTACTCCTAGCAATTTGAACGGAGACGCAACAGGATGTCAGGAAATTACATTCAGTACAAACTCTTCTGTAGCACATTGCGGACCATTAACTTCTAGTGCTCCAGCAGCTATTGCACCAATTAAGTCTGTAACTTTTGCCGGTGTTACTAATACATCTGATCCGACAGCAACAGGTATTGGTTCTTATCCTGTACACCAAGACTTCACTACTGTAGAATTCCCAGTTTTAAACAATGTAGCTACTGTTCCTGTAACAATACTAGGAGGTACTAATGGAAATGCAGCAAATGGATGGGCAGCATCTGTATTTATTGATTGGAATAACGATGGAGATTTTGATGATGCTGGAGAAGCATATTTTAATACTTTCGCTTCAAAACTTTACGCAGGAGGCGTTACATCTAATCCTGTGACATTAACAGGAAACATCACAATTCCTGCGGGAACTAGCTTAGGAAAGAAATTTATGAGAATCAAGTATAATTTCCAATCTCCGAATGCAACTACTTTGAATACACCATTACAAACAGGTTGTTCTAATATGATCAATGGTCAGGTAGAAGATTACACTATTGATTATAAGGAATTTATGGCCGTTTCTGATGTAAATAAAAAAGGAGTTTCTGTTTACCCTAACCCATTCACAGATGTTCTTAATATCTCTGATGTAAAAGGTGTTAAATCAGTTTCTGTAAATGACATCTCTGGTAGAGAAGTTAAAACTCTTGCTCCAGCAGCAGAACTTAATCTTTCTAGCTTAAAAACAGGTCTTTACATCGTAAACCTTAAGATGGAAGATGGAAGCGTTAAAACTTTCAAAGCTATCAAAAAATAATTCTTAGAATTATAAATAATTTTAATCCCATCTCTTAACGAGATGGGATTTTTATTTACTAACAAAAGCAAACTTGCTCTTTTAAGGGCAATGCTTACTCTATTTAATAACAAATTATCCTTTTTTATATCAAGCTTTGAAACAAAACATGATTTTTTAAAATATATAGAAATTTGATGATAAAAAATACCCTGCGAAAATCACAGGGTATTTTTTTATTTATAAGAACTTGTATTACCAAATTTTAATTCTCTCTTCTGGTTTCTTGTAAAGCTTATCGCCTTCTTTTACATCGAATGCTTTATAGAAAGCTTCCGTATTAACCAAAGGACCAAAACTTCTGAAGAACCCTGGAGAGTGCGGATCTGTCTTAACTTGGTTAGTTAAATATTTATCTGTTGATAAAGTTCTCCAAACTGTTGCCCAGCTTAAGAAAAACCTCTGATCCGGCGTATAGCCATCAATTTTGCCTGGATTTCCTTTATCTTTAAGATACATTTGTAATGCATCATAAGCGATATTTACACCACCTAAGTCAGCGATATTTTCTCCATTGGTAAAGGTTCCATTCACGTGAACATCTTTTGCAGGTTCATATTTATCGTACTGTGCCGCTAAACTTTTTGTCGCTTTTTCGAAGTTAGTTTTATCCTCAGCAGTCCACCAATCCGTTAAATTTCCATCACCATCAAACTGAGCACCACTATCATCAAAACCGTGTGTCATTTCGTGTCCGATAACCGCTCCGATTCCTCCAAAATTCACTGCTGCGTCTGCATCTGGATTGAAGAAAGGTGGTTGAAGAATTGCAGCAGGGAAAACGATTTCGTTATTTACAGGATTGTAGTAAGCATTCACCGTTTGTGGAGACATCCCCCATTCCGTTTTATCAACTGGCTTTCCTACTTTTTCTATTTCTTTGTCATAATGCCAGCTTTCAACATTCTTTAAATTTGAATATAAAGAACCGCCATCTTTATCAGACTTCAGAACCAATTTAGAATAGTCTTTCCATTTGTCCGGATAAGCAATCTTCACTGTAAATTTGTTCAATTTTTCAAGTGCTTTTTGCTTAGTTGTAGAAGACATCCAAGTCAGACCATTGATGTGAACACCGAAACTTTTCTTAAGATAATCGATGTAAGTTAACATTTGAGCTTTAGCTTCTGGCGTGAAATATTTCTCAACATAAACCTTTCCGAAAGCTTCACCAAGCACACCATTGATAAGAGACAACGCTCTTTTGTTAAGTGCTCTTTGCTCTTGCTGACCCTGAAGATATTTGCTGTAGAAATCGAACTTCATATCGTCCAATTTCTGATTAAGATAACCCGCACTTCCGGAAGTCAAATGGAATTTAAGATAATCCTTAATCAAAGGAATATTTTTCTCCGTTAAGAAAGTATCAAGATTTTTATAATAATTAATCTCACCAATGATTACCTTATCGGTTTTCACACCAACTTCAGCAAGATACTTTGGAAGATCGATGTTCTTCACCAAAGTTTTAAGTTCTGGTAAAGTCTTAGGGTTGTACTGAAGATTAGCATCACGGATTTGCTCATTCGTCAATAATGTCTTTGCCATTTTCTTTTCGAAATCAACAATTTGTCCCGCAGCAACATCCGCATTTTTATAACCAATTTCGGTTAGAACTTTAGCTACATATTTTTTATATTCAGCGATAGTTTCGGTATTCTTTGGAGATTCTTTTTGATAATAATCTCTACCAAGACCAAATGATGCATCACCAAGATAAACCGCATTCATTTTAGAATTCTTAAGGTCACCATCTACACCCCAGCCGTAAAATGCGTTATCACTTCTCTTAGTCGCTTCGGCAAGATATTTTTGTAAATCATTCAGATTCTTAATCGCATCAATTTTCGCCAAATCAGCTTTAATTGGATTAAGTCCATCAGCATTACGCTTATTCATATCCATATAGGTTTCATAAAGCGCCTGAATTTTCTGACCTTCTGAACCAGCTGCGAATTTTTCTTTCAAAATGTTATCCAACAGTCCCAAAGAATTATTATCAGTCGTTTCTCTAAGTTGAGTAAAAGAACCCCAACTTGGTTTGTCTGCAGGAATTTTTGCAGTTTTCATCCAAGTTCCATTCACATAATTGTAGAAATCGTCTTGAGGACGCACAGATGTGTCCATATAATTAAGCTCCAAAGCAGCTTGTTTGGTTTGTGCAAAAGCAACATTAAATAATGAAGCCAACATCAATGCACTAAGAGAGATCTTTTTCATTTTTGATTGTAATATTTAGTTTTGATGAGTAGTTTAATTTTGCTATTTGTTACAAAAATTTGTAATTATTTTTGACATTAAACATCACTAAGAAAACAATTACTTTATTGTTTAAATATCAGACAATTAAATCTTTAAACAAATCTCAAAAACATATCGTTTTTATTTTTTTATTTAATTCCAGAAAGATATAGGATTTTAATATGCAGAATTATATTTTTACAGTAAAAACATAATTTAATTTCTTTTCAAATGCATCATAATTTATTATTGATCCTGGCATTACTTTTCTCTGTTTTTATGATGGTAATGGTAGCAAAAAAAATGAAAATCGCTTATCCTATTTTTTTGGTTTTAGCAGGTTTAATCATTAGCCTTTTACCTGGAATTCCCGAGATAGAATTAGACCCAGAACTGGTTTTTCTGATTTTCTTACCACCATTATTATACGAAGCCGCTTGGTACACTTCCTGGAACGACTTTTGGAAATGGAAAAGACCAATCGCTTTACTAGCTTTCGGATTAGTATTCGCAACGTCATTGATTATCGCTTATCTTTCTCAGGCATTAATTCCGGGATTCACTTTGGCATTAGGATTTTTATTAGGCGGCATCGTTTCGCCACCGGATGCTGTTGCAGCAACAACCGTGTTGAAAGGATTACCAGTTCCGAAAAGAATCATCAGTATTTTGGAAGGTGAAAGCCTTGTGAATGATGCTTCATCTTTGATTGTATTTCGTTTTGCTTTGGCAGCTATTCTGACAGGAAGTTTTTCTATGCACGAGGCCACAGGACAGTTCTTTCTGGTAGCGGGGATGGGAATCGTGGTTGGATTGATTGGAGCAGGAATTATGTATCTCATTCATCGTTACTTGCCAACTACATCAGCCATTGATGCCGCTTTGACGATTATGACGCCCTATATTTTGTATCTCGGTGCAGAACAATTTCACTTTTCAGGCGTAATGGCCGTTGTAACTGGCGGACTTTTCATCTCCTACAGATCGCACGAAATTTTCAAAAACGGAAATACACGCCTCAATATGTTAGGCGTTTGGACAACCGTGATTTTCGTTATGAATGCTATGGTTTTCATCTTAATTGGATTATCACTACCTTCAATCATCCGAGGATTAGAAGAAGCATCTTTGATCCAAGGAATCAAATACGGTGTTATTATAAGTGCAGTTGTCATCGCCATCAGATTTTTATGGATTTATCCCGCTGCTTTTGTTCCAAGATGGCTTTTCAAATCTGTAAGAAAAGAACAGTCTCCTGGCTGGAAAGGTCCTCTTGTAATTGGCTGGGCCGGAATGCGTGGTGTGGTATCATTAGCAACCGCTCTTTCCATTCCTTTTGTGATGGATGACGGAAGTCCTTTCCCTCACAGGAATTTAATTTTATTAATTACATTCATTGTCATTTTTATAACCTTAGTTGTACAAGGATTGACATTGCCTTTCATTGTCAGAAAACTGAATATGCCATCAATGGATGTCGTCCTTCCACAAGAACAACAGGAAGCCCAAATCCAAATCAGATTAAATAGATTGGCGCTTAATCACATCAATTCAAATTATGGTGATGTCGTGAACAAAAGCAATCTTTTGAAAAATTATCATTCTCAGATTTCTATCGAAACAGAAAACACAGAGAATCAATTAGACCTTTTGGAATGTAACAATTGCACTACTCAGGAGATTGATAAATTTGCTGAAATTTTAAAAGAAATCTATGCAAAACAAAGAATTGATATTTTCCAAATGAGACGCGAGAAGTATTATGATGATGAGGAAATCCGGAAAGCGGAATTACAACTTGATCTCAATGATTTGAAATTAAATCCAAACTTTCATTAATAAAAAAACTCTTCCTAATTGGAAGAGTTTTTTTGGTTGTTCAAATTGTTTTAGAGAACAATATTATTCTGAGGAAGAATTGGCGCCGGTAAATCTTTTTCGTCCAACATATCTCTCATATCAATTTCGATCGTTCGGCTGATTTGTGTAATGGGAATATCATTAGCACTTCCCTCAAAAGGATTCACTGAACTTTCACCTACTGTATCTAAGGTGTGAAAAGCCCAAGTGATCATCGCTGCAAAAGGAATATTAAACCAAATTGTAAAGCCTTCCAAAAAAGTTCCGTCGCCTAATTTATCCATTTCTTTCAAAAGACCAAAAGGTGCGAGAACCACAAAAATAAAAAGTAAATATGTAGTAATTGAAGCAAAATTCCTTGGGTAAGGGAAATTCTTAATTCGCTCTGCCTTACCTTGATTATCCGTAAATTTTATAATCGATTGTTGCAAAAGTGTCCATTGGAAATCATTGATTTTTCCTTCCTTTTTCAGTTTAGCAAAATCTTCAGATTGCAAAGCTGTCAGTTGTGTTGCTTTGTTTTTTTTGGAAAGAATATATTGATGTTCTTCAGTAGACAAGAAAGATTTTAATTCATCGGAAAGATTAGAGTTAAGTTCAGGAATTTCGTACCTGCCTTTTCTGAAATTAGAATTACCGTCATTATCGACATTTTCCCACGATCTCGGTTCTCTTAATTGGAACCTCACAGCCGTCAACCACGCAAAATGGCGGTAAAAAATCCTCTTAACTACATCAGATTCTTTCCCTCCCAATGCATCCCGAACAGAATAAGCAAAACTTCGACTATCATTGATAATCGCACCATAGATTTGCCTTGCTTCCCAAATACGATTATAACTCGCATTATTTTTAAATCCTACAATAAAAGCCACCGCAGTTGCAATAATTGCGATAGGCTGCCAAGGCAAGGCTAAAAACTTCCATCCGAAGTAATACAGAACCGTAGCAATAGAAGAGATAATGAACAGACAAAAAGTAGCTTGCTTGGTCCATTTGAAGAACTCTAAAGGGGAATATCGTTTTCCTGTATGCATTTGTTTTTTTTGATAAAAATATTATTTTTTTTGATGAATAAAAACTACATATACAGAAAATAAGAAACCGTCATAATGTTGTGCAAGCATTTATAATATTCGTAACAAAAGTCGCCTTCAAGTTCTTGCAAATAACATAGTCCTTCGGATATAAGTATTTATTGTCGGAATAACTTTTTCTTTTCCTGTAATCGTTATTCCGTAAGGTTAACTTTCAAATTTCTGTCAATTCCTAATTGATTGTTAGTTTCGGGGCTTTGCTTAATTGTTATACTTCATATTAAAAGCCAAACAGCACCGGCTATTAAAACAATACCGAAAATAAAAATGGTTACCCTAAATGCTTTTCGACCAAACCAAAAGCCAATAGGATTTTTTACCGAGCTGTAGGGTGGGTCGTAAAACCAGTTCCAGTTACCAATTGCCGACCAAGCAAAGAAAATCCCCAACATCACTGCAAAATATTCGAAACCGTGCTTTTGATCAGAGATGTACTGTTGTGCCTGTTCTAAATAATCCATTGTGATACCATATTTTGTTCAGCAAGAATTTTAAGAGTATGAGTTCACACAAAGGATTTGATCAGCATTATCGTAAAACAAAACAGTGTCATTTCCGTCGGTAAAAAATTCAAAACCAATTATTTTTCCAATTACTTCAAAATCATCAACATTCTGGATTTTAGGCTTTTCATAATAGTTTAAAGTTCCTTTTAGCTCGTCCGTAGTTTCGTCATACACAATTGGACTAATCTTATCACTATCTGGCCAACCATCTATTACTCCTCTAAATGCGCCAAATTCTTTAGTCAATTCGAAGTTTAATTTGTTGATCGAAAATTCGTAAAATGTTTGTATGTAATAATCAGCATCAAACTCTTCATCGGCTTCAACGTTTAGATTTTTCTTTTGTTGTTCGATGTAAACTTCTGTTTGTGTTTTAGTTTCTAAATAAAGTTTCCCGTTACGGTCGAAGTCATTTTGTAATCCCTCAAATATGCTTTTTGCCTTATCAGAGCCTTTGTAAAGTTTGGTGTTGCCTTTAAATTTGTATTTATTTTCTACAACGTCAAAAAGTGTATAACCGAAAGTATTATATGCTGTTTCAAAACTTTCGTCCATCCACAGCCCGTTAGAGGAGATAAAATGAAATACTTTATTAGGATATTTCTCAAGCGACACAGTACATAAAGGGTAAAAAATTCCTTTAAGCGTCTCGTCTGCAAATACTTCATCAAAGTTTGGATATAGGTCAATTTTCATTTGTCTATGCGTTTTGTTTTTGCTTTGTGGTTAAAATTTTGGGACTTTGCTATTGGCGGGCTTCGTAAGCCAAACATTTTTGGGAAGCACACTTGTTATGTACAGTTCTAGTTTTTTTTCGGTTTTAAACCAATTTGTTGTCTGATATATTGCCTAAAAGTTTTTTTGGTTATTTCTATTTCAACGTCTTCGTGCCAAAATTCAATTACTTCATCGTTCGGATTTGATAAATCGAAGCCAGCTAAATCTCCCGACAAATTGTCTCCGAAGAATTTATAGTTAGCTGAGATATTTAGATAAGCTTCTCCAAGTCCAAGTTCTTCCAAGCTTGTTGGCGCAGAATAAATCATATAAGTTCCGTCACCAAAACTTCCCCAGCCAATTTCTTTTAAATACGTCCAATAATCTTCGGGAACGTTTAGATATTCACCTTTGATTTTATTAATCGTAAATTCATCATAAGTTTCTCGCTGTCCATTGCACTCATCATCAGAATCTTCAGTTTTCTGCAAATACTCAATTTCTTCTGTAAATAACTTCGAATTATCCATTACTTTAATTACTTTGTTAACTAATTCCGGTTTATTGTTACGACGGTTCACTTAAATCTCTTTTAAAAAACCAAGATTTCCAGGCCGGATTTAACATTGGTTTATCTATTTATTCCCAGACAAAGTCTTCGGTTCCATTTTAGATTTATTTTAAATCAAAACCATATATAATTTGCAGAGAATGGTTTATGATTCCAAAATGTTCAATATTTTTAATTAACCATTTTCACACCTTCTGAAATATTTTCTTTTTTTATCAATTCGCCTTTTAAGCTATAAACATATCGATATTCATCTTTGTACGCCTTGATTTCATTTTCTTCCACATAAATACTTTCGAACTCAAAAGGAAGAATTGGATTGAGTTTGTAATCAAGCACACCAAATTTTTCATTATTCGAAGCGACCATAACCGTTTTATACAAATCCATCAAAGAATATTTTGTCAGAGGAACAATTAACTGATTGTCTTGATTGATAACGCTTGTCTTGTTTTCAGTTCGAACAATTGCTAGAAATCCTTTTCCATCAGGCATAGTTGAACCGATAAAATCGTATTGGAACGGAATGATAATTTTGTTTAAATGGTTGATGACTCCATATTTGTTCTTTTTTTGAGCTCGAATTCTGTTTTTGTCATCGATTTCTAAAGTGCTGTATTCAATGGGAATTACAATTTCATTTTTATCATTTACAGTTCCGTACAAATTGTTTTTTATTACGTAAATCACACTGTCTCCTACACCAATTCCTTCATAATCATTGTTGAGATCAATGATGAAATTGCCTTTACCATCCAGCAATCCGAACTTTTCTGTTCCCGGAATGTGATTTTGATCTCTTCTTCCATATTCGTCAAATTTATGTTCAGCTTTTGAAACCAAATAATAACCGTCTGTGTTGTAAGAAGCCGAGCAAAATTGAGGTTTTACGACATTCGTGCCATCTTCCAGGTAATATCCGAGATGACCTGTTTGTCTGTCATTTGCGGGATATAATTCGGGAACGGCTTGCGCACTGATAGATAAATGAATTAATAGATGAACGAAAAACAAATAAATTTTCATAGATGTTTCAAATATTTAATTGATCGATGTGAGTAGCTTCACCTTTTTTAAGTCGCTGAAAAAAAGCGTGTACTGAGTTTTTTCTTCAGAATTTACCTTGAAAGAAATATTTTTTGTGCAACGGATTGGAACACTTCTTAAGTGACAGAGGTATAAAAAGTAAAATTGTAGTAAATAAATTTCATCTGTTATGTTTTTAATTATTTTCTATTTAAATATAAGAATTTTATAGTAATAGAAACTGTAATTAATCAAAATTAAAGTACAGAACAAATTTGTTCTCGTTTTTGTGAGTATCAATGTTTTTATTATTTCAAAAGTCAGAAGTTTGAAACATCTGCATTTTCTGTAGCCTTTTCATCATTTCTGAAATTTTTTCCAGAAATGGACCCCCCATTTTTTCTACTAAAAATTATTCTGCCGGCAATTCAATTGGATCCAAAAACGGTTTTCTTTCAAAACTGGCCCAAATGATTTTTTGCAAACCTTTCTTGTAAAAGATATTTTTATTCAAATAATTTTCGGGTTCAATTCCCTTACCAAATTGTGGGTCTTTTTTCATTTTTGCATTCAGGGCATTTACAAATAATCGGATGTTGTCATTATGCAGCTTACTTATAATACGTAAATCAAGCTGTTCTATTTCGGTTTCGGTTTCACGTCCGCCTTCTGCTACAATAGTATCATCACACCATTCATCGTCGTAAAAACTGGTTACAGAAGTATCTTCCGGTCCTTTTGCACAGAGAAAAAAACAATCGTATTTCTTAGAAAAAACGTTGGAAAAACTTTGGGACAAATCCACTTTTTTGTAAGATGCTTTCTTTTTTTTATCCCGATATTCTACATAACAGTGGATATTGTATTGGTTCAGCAAATCTTTAGAATAGCTTAAAAAATCTTCTGCAGAAATGATTATTCTTGTATATACTGGCATTGTTTTATCCGTTTTAGTTATTCCTTATTTTCTTTCACATATTTGGCACTCGTAAAATCAAATTTAACAATAAGATTATCCAAATTGCTTTTACTATTGCTTCCAACCAAAAAATCAGGAGTATTTCCTGCTCTGAACCAACCCAACAAATCGAGTTCCTCATTGTAAAAAACTGTATGCTCATAAAATTCAAAATCTGATAATCTTTTCAAAGTACTTTCAAATTTCTTTTCTGCTTTGTTGTCTCGTTTTATACCTGCTACACCTTTTACCTTGGTTTTAATAATATTTTTTTTGTTAGCAATAATGATGTTTGCATAAAGCGTTATCAATTTCTGAAACAAGGGCATATCATCTTTTTGCCAAAACCATTCTTTTTCAAATAATAAATTCCAACCGTTTTTGAGGTCAACACCATAGAGTGGCTTCTTTATATTGCTAGCTGTAGCATAAATCAGAATATCTGTTTTGAACCAGTTCTCTTCTGTGTAATAATCTTTAACCATTACATCCTTTTCTATCCAGAATTTTTCGAAATTCAATAACTGAAATTTTTGGAACCTTACTGTTTCTTTGGATAATTCGTCGATATTTCCACCAATACTACTGTACAATATTTTTAATTCAGCGGGCAAAACGCAATTCAATCTTTCCTCTAGCTTATCAAATTCTTTAATTTCCAAACCTTTTGATTGATGAAAACCAGAGAGCGAAGTGATCCAATTTGACATTTTCTCCAAATCATTATCATCTGCTCTTTTATTCTTCAGCGCGTTTGGCGTATTAGCTATTAAATCGTCTATTCTTTTACTCATAATGATTTAAAAAAATTAACAACCATAGATCTGAACCCTTTGGATAATATAGGACGGATCTGTCCTTATTTGAAAACTCCCTATCCATAAGTTTTATGCTATTCTCTTGTTTTTACTGCTATAAATATATGTTTTTTTAATTTTTGTAAATAATCGTACGTTTGAAGAAAAACAATTTAAGCATCACCGTATCAAACATAAAAAAACAAGGTTGGAATATTAACAGAGATAATATATTTGTAAAAACAAACTACTCACTCAACACTACTAATAACTATGAAAACTTTAATCAAACAAAAATATTTTGATGGAAACATTGCAGAAGTTGAAACATATATCTCAATTATTGATTAAAGTTTATGACAGAAAAATTGACTTTATCACAACTCCGTTTTTTGACATTAGAAAGTCAAGGATTAACAAAGTCGTACCCTTTTGGAAAAGGTAAAGATGCCGTTCTTAAAGCACTTGAACGTCTCGGATATTTACAAATTGACACTTTATCGATTGTTGAAAGAGCTCATCATCACACACTTTGGACAAGAATTCCCGATTATAAAACGGAATATTTAGAAGAATTAGCAGAAGAACGCAAACTATTTGAATATTGGTTTCATGCTGCTTCATATCTACCAATGAAAGATTTCCGTTTTGCTTTACCTCGAATGCTGGAAGTGAAACAAAGTGAAACTCATTATTACAATGCAGACCCCAAAGTGATGAAATATGTTTTAGATACTATTCGTTATGAGGGTCCAAAAAAAGCAAAAGATTTTGAAAATGAAACTCAAAAGTCAGGAAGCTGGTGGAGTTGGAAACCTACAAAAATAGCCCTTGAAAGACTTTTTTTACAAGGTGACCTAATGATCTCCAGCAGAAAAGGAATGCAAAAAACATATGACCTTACAGAAAATGTTTTACCACAAACAATTAATACAATCATACCAACTGACCTCGAATTTGCAGAATATTTAGTAAAGACATATCTGAATGGTTACGGATTTACAACCACAAAACAAATTACACATCTTAAAAAAGGGGAATTAATCAGAAAAAACATTGATAAAGTACTGAAATCAATGCTTGAAGAGGGAACGATACAACAAGTAAATATTGAAAATACACCTCCCGTATTTGTTCAAAAATGTTTACTAGAAAGAACAAACAAAAAAATTTCAAATATCAGGTTATTATCACCATTTGACAATTCAATCATTCATCGTGACAGAATAAAACAATTTTTCGATTTTGATTATAAAATTGAATGTTATATACCCAAAGAAAAACGACAATTCGGATATTTTTGTTTACCAATATTATTTGGAGACACCTTTATCGGTCGAGTCGATTGTAAAGCCCACAGAAAAGAAAAAGTATTTGAACTCATACATCTGCACATTGAAACTACTAATATTGATATTGAATTATGGAAAGAACAATTTATGGAAGTTTTAAAATCATTTGCCATTTTTAATGGTTGTGAACATATCAAATTAACAAAAGTTAATCCGACAAAACTGACAAAATTATTAACCTAAAAAAAGCCAAACGCATAGCTGTAGTTTGATAATTGAACCTACAATGAAAACAACCCAAATCTTCGATTTCTATTGAACTTTTGTGCTGAAAATCCCGCCTTCGGCAAACTCACAACGTTGACACACAAAATTCAGCAAGTTTCGGATTTTATGACAGCGATATTGTTATGACATTTGTGATATAAATTCAGAAGGATGAATGAGCAACAACAAATCAATTACCAAAGAATTGCCGAAGCAATAGAATATATAAAATCCAACTTCAAAACACAACCTAACCTGGATGAAGTTGCGGAACAGGTGCATTTAAGCCCGTTTCATTTTCAACGATTGTTCAGCGATTGGGCAGGTACAACACCCAAAAAGTTCCTGCAATATATCAGCATTGAGCACGCTAAAAAACTGCTGAAAGACCAGCAGGCTACCCTTTTTGATACAGCTTTTGAAACTGGACTTTCGGGCACCGGACGATTGCACGATCTATTTATCAACATTGAGGGAATGACACCTGCGGAATACAAAAACGGAGGCAAAAACCTTTGCATCAATTACAGTTTTGCCGAAAGCCCTTTTGGAAACCTGATTGTGGCTTCTACGCAAAAAGGCGTTTGTTATATAGCATTTGACAATGATGAAAGCAAAGCATTGAACGATTTAAAACAAAAATTTCCCAACGCAACTTTTCAAAGAAAATTGGATTGGATGCAACAAAATGCTTTGTTTATTTTTCAAAACGACTGGAGCAAATTACCCGAAATAAAATTGCATTTGAAAGGCACCGATTTCCAACTAAAAGTTTGGGAAACACTTTTGAAAATTCCAATGGGACAACTCTCTACATACGGCAATATTGCTGAACAAATTGGCAATGCAAATGCTTCCAGAGCCGTTGGTACAGCTATCGGAAGCAACCCTGTTGCATTTCTCATTCCTTGTCATCGTATTATTCAATCTTCCGGAAACATTGGCGGTTATATGTGGGGCAACACAAGAAAGACCGCTATCATCGGTTGGGAAAGTGCGAAGACACATACTTTGGAAATATAGCAAGTTTCGGGTTTCTTCCCACAACACATATTCCATTCTTTGCAACAGAATTTTAAAACAAAAAACAATGCAAAGATTTAAAGACAAATGTGCACTTATCACTGGCGGAACAAACGGAATGGGATTTGCCACAGCCCAACAATTTATCAATGAAAATGGTAAAGTAATCATCACAGGGCGAAGTGCCGAAACGGTAAACAAAGCGGTAGAACAATTAGGGCAAAATGCCTTCGGCATTGTATCCAATGCAGGAAGTATGCAAGACATTTTTCGCTTGCAGGAACAAGTGAAAGAACACACAGAAAACATTGATGTTCTTTTTGTGAATGCGGGTTACGGAAAATTTGCTTCTGTGGAAAATGCAGATGGAGCTCATTTTGATGAGTTGTTCAATATGTTAGTAAAGGGAACATTTTTTACCGTTCAACAAATGTTGCCTTTAATGAGAAACGGAAGTGCAATTATCTTAAACACATCTTTTGTAACAGAAGTAGGAACAGCCAATTTTTCCGTTTATTCAGCTGCAAAATCAGCCGTACAATCTTTCATCAAAACTTTTGCTGCGGACCTTACGGGAAAAGGTATCCGCGTGAACGGTATTAGTCCCGGACATATCAAAACCAACATTTTCAATAATACAGGTCTAAATGCCGAACAAATTGACGGAGCAATACAAAATATCGTTCCTGCAATACCGCTCAAAAGGCTGGGCGAACCTTCGGAAATTGCCAGTGCCGTACTATTTCTTGCTTCGGAGGAAGCCTCATATATACACGGAACGGAATTAACGGTGGACGCAGGAATTTCAGTTATAAAATGATAAATCAAAAGTTGCAAAATACACACAACTATTCAAAAATAGGAAAAGGTAATTAACGTAGAGTATGCAGATTTTATTACTATCAAGACAAAACCAAAATCTATTGCATAGAATAATTATTTCTAAAATTTATAGATAATTAGGAAATTTATTTTATTCGTCTGTGTCAAATCAAATTGTAACGCATTTATCAACTGGGAACAAATGATGAATTACAACTATTGATAAAGAAAATATCTATTCCGAAGACGAAGACAATGATAAATATTTTTCTAATTTTCGTACATTTATAGAAATTGCATTGAATAATAATTTAAGTGTAATTTCACAGTGAAAATATGCTAATAAATAGCAAATGGATATGATTTTCAACTTGAACTAATATGACAACAGTAATAGCAATTATATTATTTTTAATTTTCCTGTTTATTTCCTCAATTCACTTTTATTGGGCATTTGGAGGAAAATGGGGAAGCAATGCCGTACTTCCTACCAAAGACGATGGCATAAAAGTTTTAAACCCCTCCATTTTATCAACAGTCATTGTTGCGGTTGGCTTATTGGGTTTTGGACTTTTCATTTTAGTAATGTCAGGACTAATAACTTTTAACATACCTCAATGGCTTTCTGAATATGGACTTTGGATTATAGCAAGCATATTTACATTGAGAGCAATTGGAGATTTTAATTATGTTGGTTTTTTTAAGCAAATAAAACAAACAAAATTTGGCAAAAATGATACAAAATATTTTTCACCTTTATGCTTGACAATTGGAATACTGACAATAATTTTAGCACTGACAAAATAAAAACTACCGCTAAAAAGGGTTTAGTCTCACTGATTTTCAATTATCAAAAGCGGGTTGAAGTGCTTCGATTGAACATTTGTACAAAATTCAACAGCAGTAATTGTCTATGCCGAATCTTCAATTTCTATTGAACTTTTGGGCTAGAAATTCCCACCTGCGGTAAGTCTCGAAACGTTAACTGACATTTTAGAAAAAAAACACAACAAAAAATAAAACTTAGAAAAAATAAAACTCAATGGACAAATACATAATTTCTTCTGACTCAAGCAACATTCATTATAAAGAAACGGCGCAAAATAATGACCACATTACTTTAGTGTTTGTACACGGATGGCTTGGAAATAGTAATTGGTGGAATGAACAGGAAAAATATTTTAAGCAAACATACAATATCTTACAGATAGATTTAGGCGGACACGGGAAATCCGATAAATCAAGAAAAAATTGGACAAGTGGACAATATACGGATGATATAAAAGCAGTTGTAAATCAACTTGATTCACCAGAAATTATTCTTGTTGGACATTCTATGTCCGGAGCATATGTAGTTGAAGCAAGCATTGATCTGCCTCAAGTAAAAGCTATTATTCTAGTTGACACTCTAAAAGATTTAGATCAGGAATTCACTCCGGAACAAGCAGAACAGTTTATGTTCAGTAGTTATAGACAAGACTTTAAATCTGCTGTTGAAAATCTTCTTCCACAATATCTTTTTGTCGAGAAAACTCCGGAACATATAAAAAAGCAACTTCAATCAGAATTTTTACAAAACGAATCTGATCTTGCCATAAATGCTCTTCGCCCACTATACGAAATGGACATTCGTAAACTTGCAAAGCAGGTTAATATCCCTGTAAGAGCAATTAACTCTGATGCTTCACCCACAAATATTAAAAATAACAGAAAGTATTTTAAAAACTATGATTACAAAATCATAGCGGAAACCGGACATTACCCAATGCTTGAAAAGCCAGCTGAGTTTAATCAATTATTAAATGAAGTAATCAACGAACTGAAATAATAAAGATTAAAAACGTCAGCTAATCGACTTGGCAAGATGCGAGATGAATAATAATTTGTTTCCAATCTGGAAAGAAAATGCAAAAAGCTAATTTAAGCATTTTCTTTCCAGACATTAGATCTTATATATTTTCCATTGACTCTGGTGAATAATTTATATTTTATTTAATTATTGATTTTTAGAGTGTTTACAGCAAATTCCTATTTTCCATAAGATAGGCTAAAGCTTCTTTTACAGTTTTTTCCGGGCTTTTAGGATTAAAACCCAACTCATTTCTGGCTTTGGAAATATCGAAGTTCTGCTGTAATCCTGAAAACATTGCAATGTCTTTAACGCTTAATACCGGAGGTTTTCCACTGATTTTAGCTGAAAGTTCCATTACACCTGCAATTACATACAGGACAAATTTAGGAACAGAACCAGGCACTTTGATTTTCAGTTCCGGATAAAGCTTTTGAGCCAGTTTGGTAGTATCGGTAATGGTCATACATTTTTCGTTGGCTAAAATATAACGCTCTCCGGATCGCCCTTTTTCTGCGGCAAGATAGCAACCTTCCGCAACATCTTTTACATCTACCCAATTCAGCGTTATTTTGGTATCCATCGGTATTTGCTTGTTTAAAATTAATCCCAGTACGCCATACGATACATTCAACGGAAGAAATGCTTCACTACCAATCATTGCTCCGGGCATTACGGACACCAATTCAATTCCTAATTCTTTAGCGAGCTGAAAAGCCAGCTTTTCGCCATCATTCTTAGAATTATAATACATATCTCTTCTGTCCGGGTTGTATCCATTACTCTCTTTAGTAGGGAGATTGGTATAATCTAAAGCTGCGATGGAACTCACATACACAATTCTTTTTACCCCCGCTTCAGCAGCGGCTTCGATCGTATTACGCGTCCCGTTCATATTGACATCGTAGATTTCCTTTTTAGGATCTTTGGCCCACAATTTAAATGAAGCACCCACAGCATAAAATGTATGAACTCCCTGGAGAGCCTTTACAAATGAAACTTTGTCGGTGATATCTGCCTGAACCACTTCACAGTCCAAATCTTTAAAACAGTCCTTATTTTTGATGTTACGAACGGACGCACGAACCTGAAATCCTTTTTTGATGAGTAACCTTACCAGATTGTTACCTAAATGTCCATTTGCTCCGGACACTAATACTAAATTCTTACTTGTCATTTTATTGATTTTAAATACTACTGCAAAGTTCATCCTTGCTTATTCAAAATCACTTCACAAATGTTACTTAAAAATCTGTTTGCGGATACGGCTCAAACTTTTAGGGTTCATCCCCAGAAAAGAAGCGATATACTGCATTGGAACATTATGCAACAACTCAGGATGTTCTGTCATTAATTTTAAATAGCGTTTTTCTGCGGTAAGTGTTGCCAGTTCTTTCGCCCGTTTCTCATTGTAGGATAACGATTTCTGAAACACAAAAAAACTGAAATCTTTAAATGCAGGACTTTTTTGAGTAAGCAGATCAAGATCTTCCTTTGTAATACGTAAAAGTTCACAATCGGTAATACATTCCAGATTTTCATCCGATCGGGTCTGATTTGTAAAGTTGGAATAAGAAGTAATAAAACCCGGAGGACAATTGATATGCGTGGTTACCTCATCACCTTTATCATTGTAATGAAACAGCCGTACAAAGCCTGAAACCACAAAATATAAATATTGAGGAACTTTTCCCTCTTCTTCAATCACTCTGTTTTTGGGATACAGGACGGGTGGATGTACTAATTTAGCTTCCAGTTAAAGTTAAGCATAAAACCTTAATTTTAACCTATGAAAGGAGAGCGAAAAATCTACGATCCTGCTTTTAAAACCAAAGCTGTTGAGCTAAGCAAAGAACGAACTAATGTGTCAGAACTCGCAAGGGAGCTGGGAATCGCAGTCACGCTGCTTTACAAATGGCGTAAGGAGTACGAAGAATTTGGAGAAAGAAGTTTTCCAGGGAATGGAAAACTGAAACTGACACCCGAACAGGAAAAGATTCATGAGCTGGAAAAAAAGTTGAAGGATGCAGAATTAGAACGAGATATATTAAAAAAAGCAATCGGCATCTTCTCCAAGAGCGGTCGCTGAAATATAAATTCATAAAAAATAATGAATCTATTTTCCCGATTGAAAAGATGTGCAATGTTTTAAAACTATGTTCCAGTGGTTATTACAAATGGAAAAACAGGCCTTGCAGCAAGAAATTGCTTTTGAAGGAAAAAATAAAACAGCAAATCACTTCAATATATTTTTCATCAAAACAGCGCTATGGCAGCCCTAGGATTACGTCTGAGCTAAATTCCTTGGGTTACAAAATATCCCGAGTCACAGTGGCTAAATATATGAAAGAGCTTGGACTGCGAAGTAAACTGAGCAAGAAATTTAAAGTGACTACAAACTCTAAACACAATTATTTGGTGGTAGAAAATGTGCTGGACAGGAATTTTATAGCCGAAAAACCTGCGCAAGTTTGGGTTTCTGATATTACCTACATTCAAACCAAAGAAGGATTTTTGTACTTGACAACAGTGATTGATTTGTATGATCGGAAAATCATTGGATGGAGTTTAAGCAACGGAATGAGCACCGAAGAGACAAGTCTTTCTGCCTGGAAAATGGCTGTCAAAAACAGAAAAATAGGGGAAAGTCTAATTTTTCATAGCGACAGAGGCGTTCAATATGCAAGCAGAAAATTTGCAAATACTCTGGAATTTTATGGAGTTACAAGAAGCATGAGCCGGAGAGGAAATTGTTGGGATAACGCTGTGGCAGAGAGCTTTTTCAAATCTTTGAAAACAGAACTGATTTATGGAAACAAGCTTATTACAAAAGAAAAAATGGAGCTGGAAATATTTGAATATATTGAAATATGGTACAACAAAAAAAGACGCCACAGTGCCTTGAATTATCAAACTATTGAAGAGTTTAACAATCAAAACAAAATTTATCAAAATGTAGCTTAACTTATACTGGAAATTTTGTTTGCATATCCATTTATAGATAACAAATATAATTTCCCAACAGAATATTATTCTGAAAACGTGTCATATACAGAAGGAATAAATGAACCTAATACAGAACAAAGAGAAAAGGGGACAGGTACCGTAATAGAAATAGCAGTTTCTAAGGCTATTGCTATGCAAAACCATTATCTAAATAATAAAGATATTATTAACCCTACCAAATATAATAATTTAATTGCCAACGTATATTGGACAACCGACCCAAATCTTATAGGAAAAATAGAAATTACCAATCCTAGCCCTAGTAATTTAGAAGCTATTAAAGACTCTAAAATAAAAGTGTTTGTAGGAGATGGTAAAAGTGGAAATGCGGTAATTACATTGCATAATGGGTCTATCAATAATCCTGTCTATTGGAGCTGGCATATTTGGATAACGGATACTGCTATTGGCACAAAACAATATGTGACTACCCAAGGAGATTCTAATGCTCCTAATTATGTAAATTATGTACAGAATAGACCTTATGCTGTAAAAGCAACAGAATTTTTAGATAGAAATTTAGGAGCTATGAATGAATTACCAACATCAGCTACTAATTTAGGTTTAATAAAATCTGCTGCAGGGTTACATTATCAATGGGGTAGAAAAGATCCTCTTCCTGTTTTCAAAAATAGCGTAGATGAAAGTGAAAAACCAGTATATTTAGGTACTCCAAAAACAGATGGTTCAGGAGGATTTACTTATACAGAGCTTTCTAGAAATACCTACGAAACCAATGGAGGAGCTTATTTGAAAAAATATAATGATTATTCTGTTCTGGCTGGCGTAATTCCAACTGATAAAACAGCATTAAATACAGCTAAAGTATTAAATTATTCTGTGAAAAATCCATTGGTATTTATGATGCCTAGTGATATTATACCATATACCGGTATTGGTAAGTATGTAGGAAATGACTGGTTATCAAATGAACCTAATATTTTCTATGACAGATGGGGTAAAGGAACTGCCAAATCTCCTTTTGATCCATGTCCTAGAAATTATAGAATACCCGATATATTAAATATTGAAAACGTTGATGCTTTAACAACTTCAGGAGGATCTCCTTGGTATAAAGATAATGTCTTACCTGGTAAAGTATTATCTATTTCCCCTAATTATCCACTTACTTCTATATTGAACTCTGATAATACAAAAGTTCTTGGGTATGTAAGTATTTCTACTAGCTATAATATAGGGAATTATGCCAATTCTGGTATTAGAGGACAAAGAGATGCTTTTAATGTTGGTGATCCTATTAAATCTGGTGTGACATTTACGGCTACTAAGTGGTGGACAGCCTCGTTGCAAATGGGTTATCAATCTAGACCTAATTCTTTAAATATAGATTTCGTTAATAAAACACTAACAGCTACTGATACAAATGCTGATCCATATTTTGCAGCTCCATGTAGATGTGTTAGAGAAAAAGGATTCTATGATGAGAAAATTCCTGTGCAAGCAGATGCAATGAGCAAACCTGGCAATATATTTACAGAAAAGGAAATTAGACAAAAAATTGAGCAGAAAAAGCTTAATGTTTTCCCTAATCCTGTTACCGATATTTTATACATAGATGCAAAAGATGATAAAGAGTATTATTATCAAATGTATAATATGGCTGGTCAGCTTGTAAAGGAAGGAAAATTTGATAGCAAACAAACCAATGTTTCTTCTTTAAACAGCGGAGTTTATCTAATTAGAATAAATAATTCTGAAAAGGTTGTTAAAATAATAAAACAATAGACTTACCATTTCAATATATAATAAATAGATTATAACCACACTCTCATCTAAGTGAAAAAGTCGCCAATTGGCGACTTTTTTGTTTGTAATTGTTTGATAAATAAAGTTATATCCGCTGCTCCCGGCTCACTTCCACGAACAGATGTCGAGATAAGAATCATAATAGTTTGATTTTCCTTTCGGACAAGGAGATACAAGAGTGTTACAGAACTTACATCAATAGTGGGAAAAACAATATTAGAACCGTGAATTAAAAAGAAAATTGTCTGATAATAGGCTGTAGCAAAGAGTTAAACCGAACTTATCTATAAATATGAAATTAGAAATCATTTCAAAAACTCTGTGCTTGAATGTATAGAGACACTTTAAAGTACCAAGAGAAGGTATTGATTATAGGTGTAATAGCCACGACTTTATCTGACAGTTAGGTGTTAAAAATAATTGTCAGTTATCCAATATTGTCCTTATTTCCAAAAGTAAGGATTTTTTGTTCCTCTACAAGAGTTCCAATAATTTCTCTTTTGCAATAGGTTTACTATCTAAAAACGTCTGCATCGGTGTCTTACCGTAACAATGTTTTCCTGTATGCGTTCTTTCATTGTTGTAATACGACAGCCAGCTGTTCAGGTCTAATTGTAGTTCTTCAATACTTCTGTAAATTTTCTTTCGGAAAGCTATGGCATAAAACTCTTCCTGTATCGTTCTTTGAAAACGTTCACAGATGCCGTTGGTCTGAGGACTTTTAGCCTTGGTCTTCGTGTGATCAATATCTTCAATGGTTAAATAAAGCTGGTACTCATGCTTTTCTCTTATTCCACAGTATTTCGTTCCTCTGTCTGTTAAAATTCTAAGTAAACGAAGTTCCTGCTGTTCAAAGAAAGGGACTACCTGATCATTAAGCATGTCAGCAGCAATAAGGGCATTTTTACGATCATAGAGCTTTGCAAATACTACCTTAAATACGTGTCAATAAAAGTTTGCTGATAAATATGTCCAACTCCTTTGATATTGCCTACATAAAAGGTCACCTAATAGGTCACTTTCAGATTGTAAATTTTTAACACTCTTTGGGAACAGACATAAAACGAAAAATGCTTTAAAACATACATTTTAAAGCATTTTATACTATTATGATTTAATAGTTGCGATCCGGACGGGACTCGAACCCGCGACCTCCGCCGTGACAGGGCGGCATTCTAACCAGCTGAACTACCGGATCAATTTTTTGAAAAGTAATTGATAAACTTTTTGCGATCCGGACGGGACTCGAACCCGCGACCTCCGCCGTGACAGGGCGGCATTCTAACCAGCTGAACTACCGGATCTCTTGCCATAACTCAGGACTAGTACCCTTTGTTATTGTGGTTGCAAAAATACAACAATAATCTACATCTGCAAATTAATTTCAAAAAAAAATGCTTCTCAATTAGAAAAGCATTCATTTTCAATTATATTAATTTCTTACAAGAAAGCATTCAGCTTCTCAGCGATGACTTCTTTTGGAGCAACACCTACGATTTTATCTACAACTTCTCCGTTTTTGAAAATTAAAACGGTAGGAATATTTCTGATTCCATAATCAACAGAAATCTGCTGATTGTTATCAACATCTACTTTACCTACCAACGCTTTGCCTTCAAAGTCAGTTGCTACTTCTTCGATGATTGGTCCAAGCATTCTACAAGGTCCACACCAAGCTGCCCAAAAGTCAACTAAAACTGGTTTATCTGAATTCAATACTGTTTCCTGAAAGGATTGATCTGTAATTTCTACTGCCATGATTTCTTTTTCTTTATTGTTTTATTAAACAAAATTACAAAATTTTAAGTTTGTTTCTTCTGTTGGTTATCTATGTAAACTATCAGCTTTTTCTATAACAAATTGCTGGCCTATTTCTTCTAACGCATTTATAAAAGCATCAATATCAGACTTTTTAGTAAAATGACTGAATGAAACTCTTACAGGAGTCGAATTTTCCAAATCATCTTCTGATAAAACAGACATCAAGACCATTGATGGTTTTGCCGCACCTGAACTACAAGCACTTCCCTGCGAAATGGCAATTCCTTTCATATCCAATTGCAATCCAATCAAAGGATTTTTATAAGGAAGCAAAAGATTCAGAACTGTATATAAACTGCTTTCTTCCGCACTTCTTCCATTGAATTTCACTCCTGCAATTCTTTCTTTTAATTGTTGGATTGTATAATTCTTAATATCCAAAATATGGTTTTTATAATCTTCCATTTTTTCCTGGGAAATCTCCCAAGCTTTCCCCAAACCTGCGATTCCTGTCACGTTTTCAGTTCCAGCTCTCAAGCTTCTTTCCTGCGGTCCGCCAGTAATAATTCCCTTAAGTCCTGAAGATTTTCTTACAAAAGCAAATCCAGAACCTTTTGGCCCGTGAAACTTGTGTGCACTGCAAGATGCAAAATCAACCGGAATTTTAGAAAAATCCAAATCCAAATGCGCCATTGTCTGAACCGTGTCCGAATGGAAAAGTGTATTATTTTCTTTACAAAGGTGAGCCACTTTCTCGATATCAAGAATATTCCCGATCTCGTTGTTGGCGTGCATCAATGTCACTAAAGTCTTTTTGTCTGAGGACTTTAGAACTTCTTCTAATTTCTTCAAATCGAAATCGCCGTTGGAGTCCGGTCTTAGATAAACCAATTCTACACCTTTCAATTTCTTCATTTCAAGGCAAGTTTCAGCTACACACTTGTGTTCCAAAGCAGAAGTGATGATTCTTTCTACACCAAGATAATTAACCGCAGATTTGATAATCATATTGTTGGATTCGGTTCCACAAGATGTGAAAACGATTTCTCCCGGAGTCACTTTCAAAGAATCTGCAATCTTTCGCCTAACTTCTTCCAAAATGGTCTTGGCTTCCTGTCCCAAACTGTGCGTTGATGACGGATTACCATAATTGAATTTTAAAACATTCACCATACAATCTATCACCTCATCGTCCAGAGGTGTAGTTGCTGCATTATCCAGATAAATTCTTTCCATTTTTAATTAGATTTAAAGCCGAAAATTGTTCGAAAATTAAGGTACTAAATTAGTGAAAAAATCGGTAATGAGATTCATTGGCGAATTTGAACATCGCTTTGTCTCCAGAAGTATCTCCAAAAGCTATGATTTTATCAAATTTCTTGTCTCCAATTTCGATTTTAACTCTGTTAGCTTTCTCTTCTTTATTACAGTTTTTTCCAACAAATTTCCCTGTAAAAATATCATCTTTAAACTCTGCTTGTGTAGAAAGCAATTTCATATTGAATTTTTCAGCAAATGGTTTTACCCAAATGTCCAAAGAAGCTGAAACAATATAGGATTCTGTGTGAGTTCTATCAATATTATTGATGAAATCCAAAGCATTTTCTCTGAATAAACTGGGATAATTCTCATCAAAAAACTGTTCTGCTTTTTTTTCTATTTGATATCTGGATTGACCTTTCAGAATGGATGCAATGAAACTTTTCTTCACAGCTTCCGCATCTGCCAATTTCATTTTTAATAAAATAAAAAGTGGAACGTGTTTCAAAAACTGGACAGAAAATTTAGCTGGGTCATAAAACTTCAAAAACAAAAACATGGTGTCTTTGTAAGTTAAGGTTCCATCAAAATCGAATAGATATAATTTCTTCATAAGTGATAAATTATGAATGATAAATGATTATTTGCTTCGTTTCTTAATAGAACTTCAATAGATTATCATCTATCAATCATCAACTATAGTTTTAGCTTTTTAAAAATAAATTCAGGAATATTTCTGATGATCATCATAATGATTGCCCAAATTGGTAAAACGTAAGCAACATCCTTTTTATTTTTATAGGCTTTATAAATTCCTGCTGCTGCTTTTTTGGGTGTTGCTGTCAAAGCTGGATTCAGAGGTAAACCTTCCGTCATTTTGGTTTCCATAAAACCTGGTTTAACGGTTAAAACATGAACTTTTTTATCAAATAAATAATTTCTCAATCCACTCAAATAAGCTGTTAATCCGGCTTTTGCACTTCCGTAGATGAAATTACTTTGTCTTCCTCTTTCACCTGCAACCGAAGATAAAACGATCATTGTTCCACTTCTTTTGGATTCCATTTTTTTGGCAAAGAAGTTGAGGACAGGAACTAATTTTGCGTAATTGACATCAATAATCTGCGTTGTATTTTCGTCATCATAAAGACCTTCTTCCGTTCCTAAACCAAGATAGCCAGAAGCACAAAACAACAAATCTGAATTGATATTTTCTAAGGCCTTATAATCAATCTCCTTCATCAAATCCAATGGAATAATTTCGGAATTCTGAAGAAACTTAACCTGAAGATGACCTGCGAATTTCTCTGTCGTTTCCGGGTTAGAACTTAACAGATAAATCGTGGGAAATTTTTCTCCTTGAGCCAAACATTCTTCTACGAATGCCTGTGCAACTTCAGAATTGGAACCTAATACTATCATTTTATTAAACGCAAGTTGCGCTAAGTTTTAGTTTTTATTATACTTTATGATTCGCAATAAGAAATAATCTTTGCACAACTTGCGTTTAATTACCTCCGCTCAATATTCTTTTATGTTGAAGTGATACAAACTTGGATGAATCAACGTTTTGAAGATAATTGGTCAAAGAAGATTTACTCATACTATCTTTCGTCAAATAAATTCTACCTCCGAAATTTTCAACGATTGTATCCAATTGTTCAACCAGTTTTTTAAGTCCTTTGTTGACTTTAAAATCTAAAGCCAGCGTATAACCTTCTTTCGGAAAGGAATTATAAGCTAATGGATTATCTTTCCCAAATAATTTCAAAACTGCCAAGAAAGAACCGTTTCCACTTTTTGCAATGGCATCAAGAATTTGTCTCATTCCTTCCTTACCATTTTCTTTCGGGATAACCATTTGGTATTGGATAAATCCACTTTTTCCGTAGATTTTGTTCCAATCATTGATAACATCCAAAGGATAGAAAAAGGTTTCGTAATCAATAAAATTATTCAGCTGTTTCTTGGTTTGCTTATTGTAATAAAGGAAATTGAAAATCTTAATGGTTAAAGCATTCAAAACAAATCCAGGAAAATAAAAAGGAACTGTCGGTTTGAATTTTTCTTTTAGTTTCAAAGATTTCTTCTGAAGATTAGATGGTAATTCTGCCTTCAAGGCGTGTTCACCTCGCATCAAAATAGAACGTCCAAGATTTTTTCCTTTTTGGAAACAATCAATCCAGGCAACGTTATAAGTCCAATCCTCGCTTTCATCAAACAATTTGAAAACCTCATCCAGATTTTCAGCTTTGATACTTTCTTGTCTGATGTAAGCTGATTCTATATTTTTTAGTTTGAATTTAGCTGACAAGATAATTCCTGTCAATCCCATTCCACCAATTGTCGCCCAAAATTTATCCGTATTTTCTTCTCTGGAACAAGTGATGACTTCCGAGTTTTCATTCAATAATTTGAACTCCGTTACATATTCTGAAAAGCAACCTTCTGCATGATGATTTTTTCCGTGAACGTCAGACGCAATGGCGCCACCGACGGAAACAAATTTGGTTCCAGGAGTAACATAAAGAAAATAACCTTGCGGAACAGTAACCTCTAAAACTTCTGACAAAAGAACACCAGATTCACATTCGATGATTCCGTTAAGCCTGTCAAAAGAAATGAATTTATTCAATCTTTTTGTAGAGAAAATATGTTCTCCAAGAGAAGCATCGCCATAACAACGACCGTTTCCACGAGCAATAACTTCGTTATTATCTCTTACAAATTGTTTGATTTTAGAAACAGAATCATCCGATTTCATTTCCTTCTCTACGATTGGAAAATTTCCCCAGTTGGTTACTTTCTGTACAAAATTCGGCTTCATCTTTAGGTTTATTTATTTAAAATTGAATACATCCATTCAACTTTTAATATTTTGATTTTATTTCTTAAAATAGATTTGTAAAAGGAAAACGATAACCCAAAGGACAATTGTCACTTGTATATATCGGTCTTTATAAACAATCTTTGTTGGCGATTCAGTTTTATTATATACCAACGTCTGCTGCAGATATCTTAGAAATGCAAACACCACAAAAATCACTGTATAGAAAACTCTAGGATGAAATCTCGCCTGAACCTCCGGAGACAAGGTAAACATCAGATAACAAATGATTGCCAAAGTACAACTGATTGACAAAGCAATATCAGCAAATTGAACATTATAACCATCTAAAGCTTTTCTGGTTTTTCCTGAAATCTGAGCATTGATTAATTCTCCTCTTCTTTTGCCAATTGCCAGTACAAGTGCCAGTACAAAGGTTAACAAGATGGCCCAGTTAGTTACGATAACTCCTGTCACATAACCACCCGCTAAAACTCTGAGAACAAATCCAATGGCGATGATACAGATATCAACAATCGCCACTTGTTTTAGTTTGAATGTATAGAAAAGATTCATCACAAAATAAAATGCGATGATGACTCCGAACTTCCAAAAGTTAGTTTGAAAAATATAATTTCCAAGAAAAATAGAACCGACTGACAACAGAATCAATAATACAAATAAAATCCTTGCACTGGTCTTAGAAACAGCACCACTTGCTAACGGACGATGTTTTTTTTCCGGATGTTTTTTATCTGATTCTATATCAAAATAATCATTGATGATATAAATAGAACTTGCTGTAAAAGAGAAAACCAAGAATGCAAAAATACTCTCGTAAAAAAGATGAGTATTGGTAATCTTACCTGAAAAAAATAAAGGAGCAAAAACAAATAAGTTCTTAACCCATTGTTCTACTCTTATTAATTTTAAATAATTCTTCATCCAATGTTTATAATTCTACAAAAATAGCATTAAAATAAAAAAACCGCAAATTGCGGTTTGTTATTTATCTTAAATGAATGATAATTAATTTGACTTGGCGTCGTTAATCATTTTTTCATTTGCTGTAATTGCAAATTCTACACGTCTGTTCTGTGCTCTACCTGCATCTGTATCATTAGAAGCAATGGGGCTAGATTTCCCTAAACCTTCTGTAAACAATCTTGTAGATGAGATACCATTAGCCACAAAATAATTTTTAACTGCAGCAGCTCTCTGTCCCGAGATTCTCAAGTTAACCGCATCTGTACCAACACTATCTGTGTGACCATAGATATTAATATTAGTATCAGGATTATTCTTAAGAACCGTTACCAATTTATCAAGATTAGTTTTTGCAAGAGTCGTTAAATTCGATGAATTGAAATCGAAGTTAACCGTATTTTCGTGAAGCGTCACTTTAATACCTTCCCCTACTCTTTCTACTTCAGCTCCAGGTAAAACTTCTTTAATTTCTTTAGCCTGTTTGTCCATTTTGTTACCAATAACACCACCAGCAACACCACCTACAACACCACCAAGAACAGCTCCAAGAGGCGCATTACCACCTTTTCCGATGTTATTTCCTAAAATCCCTCCAAGTACAGCTCCGGCAGCAGTTCCTATTGCAGCGCCTTTCTGAGTATTATTCGCATTTTGAACGGCCTCACAACTTGTTAATAAAAGTGAGCCTGAGATAAAAAATGCAGCTATGTTTAATTTAGTTAATTTCATTATATGTATTTTTAATTATTTAGCAGTTCTTACAAAATTATAACGCACGTCCATTGGGGAACCATCTGCATTAACAGACTGAACCAAAGTGAAGCTATTTTCAGTTGGATTTTCTAATCTTAACATATATCCAGCAGAGACATGTTTTGCTTTTTCTCCTTCACCAACTTTTTTGATGGATACGTTACTGTATTTATCAACACTAAAAGTAATAGCTTGTGTTCTCATTGGACAATCTCCTCCGCCATTTAAGGTATATGCTCCTGTATAATTATTTGGAACTAATTTCCAAGAACTACCTACGAAACAATTAATATCCGCACCTTCGTCGAAAGGTTTAATTTTAAATGATTTGTTATAATCTACATCAGATATAGACCATTCTCCTTTTAGCTTCATAACTTCAGCACGTACTGTTTGTGCCTGACCTGCACTAACGCTTCCATCAGAAGATGAAGCATTTTTTGTAGATGAACAAGAGGTTGCAAAAAAAGCAATACCTAATATTCCTAAAATTAATTTTCTCATAGTTTTATATTTAATGCTAAGTTATGATAAAAAATTATGCCAAATCATAAAAAATAAAAAATCTGAGAAGTTCCCAGATTTTTATTTTTATATAACATTCTAATTATTAAAGCTTTGTCTTATCAATAGACTTATGCAATTTTTGTTTTTTTACAGGTTTATTGGTAGATTTTATTGAAGCATCTGCTTTGTAAAAATTCTTGTAAGCATATTCTGCCGCTTTAGCAACATCTATTACACCTGCCGATCTTGACAAATTATCAAAACCATTAGCTGTACTGGTATTGGTAGTTTTTACTAAAGATTCAATAATCTGTTCTGGTTTAAGATTTGGCATATAAGCTAGCAAAACAGCAGCTGAACCAGCAACTACAGGCGACGCCATTGATGTTCCTTGTAGATATTCATATTTTCCATCCGGAACTGTGGAATAAATCTCTGAACCTGGCGCAAAAACATCTACCATCTTTTTATCATAATTGGAGAAACTAGACTTCAAAGCATTAGAATCATTAGTATTTGAACCTACTACAATCATATTGTTGATGAATGGTTTTTCATCTGATTGAGATTTGAAATTAGTTGGAAAATATTGATGTTCTGCGATATCTTCGTTTTCGTTCCCAGCCGCTTTTACCAAAAGAACGCCTTTGCTCTCTGCATATTTGAAAGCATCCCAAACCACATTTTTGCCTGGAGAAACTGGTTTCCCAAAACTCATATTAAGGATTTTAGCACCGTTATCAACTGCGTAACGAACTGCATTTGCAACATCTTTATCTCTTTCGTCTCCATCCGGAACAGCTCTTACAGTCATAATCTTAGCCACTCTGGAAGCCACACCATACTGGTTTTCTGAACCATTGGCTAGACCAGCAATAATTCCCGCAACGTGAGTTCCGTGTTTTGCGTCTGGACCTTCGTAATGGTTGTTACCATATTTTTTTTCAGAATAATCATCATAGTTGTCTCCTACGATTTCTTTTCTTGGATCAAAATCTAGATTATAACCTTTTTCAGCTTGTGGTGTAAAATAATCCAAAGCTTCTTTCATTTGACCTTTCAAGTAAGTTTCAACTTCAGCAGGTGTTTTTCCTGCAATCTGAGGATCGCCTGACATTTGAGATAGAACCTGCATCGCCATCGCTTCTTGCTGAGTAGTAGGTTTGATACTTGCTAAAGTTTCTTTAGTTAGATTTTTACCATTCAACAGTTTTACCATATCCGGAATAGCATTGTTGATCATTGTATATAGCTGTACGCTTTGTTTAGCTTCCTGACTTTTTTTAGTGAAAACATCTTTAGCTTTCATATACATTGCAAACTCTTCCGGCATTTTCGATTGGTTTGCTTTGTTTTTTGTAGAGTCATCACCTTCGAAAACAGATTGGTATTTTTTCACCACTCTGGTCACTTCCATATTATCTACATCGATGTCGCCATTTTTTCCTCCGATAAAGTTCCATCCGTAAACGTCATCTACATATCCGTTCCCGTCATCATCTATTCCGTTGTTTGGGATTTCGTTTGGATTTTTCCACATATTTTTCACCAATCCCGGATGATCCACTTCTACTCCGCTGTCCAAAACACCTACAACAACCGTTTTTGGTTTAAGACCTTTTGATTCTAAGAATTTATAAGCATTCTCCGTATTAACGCCATAAACTTTGGTTGTAGCATAATCTTTGTGATACCAAGTTTTAAGATCTTTATCATTTTCAGGAGCAGCTGTTTGTGCTGTTACTGTTGCAAAACCGGCATAAAAAGCAGCCGCTATCAATAAATGTTTCATATGTAAATTTTATTGTTTTATAAATCATATGCAATTGCAAAAAAATTTAGGAACTTATTATCAATATCCTAAATGCGATTTCATATTAGATAATTATTAAATTAAAAAAATTGGTAATTAGTTTTTATTGATATTTTTGATATAAGTCAAACTTTCTGGTCCGATGTTACAAATGAGATCAAGAATAGATAAATCTTTTATAAATCCGTTTTTGTCTGAAAAGCTTTGATAATATTCTGGCATTTCATATTCTGATTCCGATTTGGCTGAGAATTTTTCTCTAAAATCTTCTGCTTCCGGATTTTTGAAATATTCTGTTGTGAACTCATATTTTTTTTCGGTTTTCAGAACAGCAAGAATGATACCTAAAGCTTTGATGTTAAAGTCTTTTAACGATAAAATCTTTTCTGCAAATATACTTTTGAGTTTATCTTCATAAAACTCGAAATATGGTGTGCTTTGATAAGCTGTTTTTATGGATTTCCAATGGAGTTTTTGCCAATCTTCTGCAAAAGAAATTTCGATGTCTTTGATCTCTCTTTTTCCTGTATGCTTGATTGGGATAATCAAAGGTAATTTTCCATTGGCTCCGTAAATAGCTGCACGGTTTCTGTAAGTCTGCTTCGGAAAGTTTTCGAATTGTTCTAATGAGATTTCGTTTTCATTATCTAAGAAAACTGAAAACCACGAAACTGGTGGCAAATAAAATATTGGTAAAAGAACTTTTTTCATATTTTAATTATAAACTTTGCTTTTGCTTAAAGCATAAATTTTGAACGCAAAGTACGCAAAGATTTTTTTTATTATTAATATTTTAAGATTTGCAAAGATACTTCGACGAGCTCAGCATAAACTTAAAATTCATCAAAGAATAAACTCTCTGTACTTATTAAAAAAAACTTTGTCAAAGATAGTAACCTTTGACAAAGTGGTAAATATTGTTTGGAAGACTAATGCCTAGCCCCGATCGTAGCAGTTGTTTGAGCTCATCCGCCAGAGGCGGATAGCGAGTGCGAAGAGCGGGAATTAGCTCCTAATTGATTTTAAATTAATCTTCTTCTTTTTTCTTTCCGAAAAGTTTGGCGAAATAATCCCAACCGAAGAACAATACCAAAATAATCACAGCTACCCACCAATAAGATGTTTTGTTGGCTTCGCCTGTGTTCGTCGCTTTGAACATTCTGTCCCAACGGATTTTCTTACCCGGTGCCTGATAAGTAGAACTTGCATCCGAGAACAGACCTTCTACACTCATCCAAGTGAACATCGGTCTTCCCACGATATTTTCTTCCGGAACTACACCAAAAAATCTCGCATCCAAAGACGCATCGCGGTTGTCTCCAATCATCATATAATAGTTCTGCTTGATTGTATATTGATTGGTTTCCTGACCGTTAACATAGATTTTTCCGCTTTTGTTTTCAAGCTTGTTGTGCTCATACTCGGAGATAATCCATTGGTAAGTTGGCAAGGTTTCCTGATCCAGCTTTACAACATCACCTTTTTTCGGAATTCTAAGAGGTCCGTATTGATCCTGATTCCAAGGTTTGTTAATCGGATAAATCGATTGTGTTGTGTCAACGCTCTTTGTATAAGCTGTTTTATCAGCATTCAGTTTAAATCTTACGGCACCTTCTCCTTTTTTCTCGATCATTTCATGCATCTCGATTACCTGTGGAAGTGCCTTGATTTCTTTAGCGGTCTGATCCGTCAAACCTTGAAAAGCATAAATAAATCCTTCGTTAGTTTGATTTTCCTGAACCGGAAGAAAACCGAAAGTTTTGTATAATTGAGGAATGTCTAATTGCGATCCAGTTTTTACCAAATAACCGTGCTGCTGGTACTCGTCTCCAAGGATTTTTTCTGGCATATTATTCACAAATAATCTTCCGTTTCTGAACTCGATCACATCACCAGGAATACCAACGCATCTTTTCACGTAAGGATCCTTTCTGTCAATTGCGACGTGAACAGAATCCTGCGGATAATTGAAAACTACAATATCGTATCTCTTGATTTCATCATAGCCAGGAAGTCTTAAGTAGGGCAACTTTACTGCATCAACGTAAGATTTTGGATCGTCTTTAGGATTTCCCTTCTGGCCTGTATCGAAAATTGTTCCCTGTAAGAATGGTAAAGCTACCGGTCTCATTGGCATTCTGTATCCATAAGCCCATTTATTCACAAATAGGAAATCTCCTACCAACAAAGTTCTCTCCATTGAACCTGTTGGAATCCCGAACGGCTGTGTGATAAAAGCGTGAATAATGGTTGCAAAAACCACCGCAAAAGTTACAGATCCCAAGAAAGTTTCTTTCTTTTTATTTTCTTCTTCTTCGGTTTCTATCTGAGGATCTTTGCTATAATTAACAGTCGCCATAAAAATGAATGGCAAAACTACAGTCAACAGACCGTTCAGAGCACCTCTTTTTCCAAATTTTTTCATCAGGAAAATATGGAAAACCGACATCATAATCGGTCCAACAATCGGAAGATAAGATAAAATCGCCCACCATTTTGAATGGTTAGTTTCCTTAAGAATAATCAAATAATTATAAAATGGAATAAAAGACAATAATGGATTGTAACCCATTTTCTTAAATAACTTCCAAGTTGTAAGTCCCATCAAAATACTTATGATAAGAACGTAAACTGTATAAGTAATAATGTAATTCATAAATTTAGCTTTTGGCTTTTGTATGGTAGCAATTGCTTTGGGTTGCTATTTTATAATTAGTTTTTAGTATGTCGTTTTTGTTACAGTTTTTATAGACCCAAAACGTCTTTCATAGAAAAAATTCCTTTTTTATCTACAATCCATTCTGCCGCAATTACTGCTCCTAATGCAAATCCGTTTCTATTAAAAGCGGTGTGTTTAATTTCGATTTCATCTACTTCCGATCTGTAGAAAACGCTATGTGTACCCGGAACTTCATCTTCACGAATGGCAAAAATCCCTAATTCTTTATCTTTGGTTTCATCCAATTTCCAGGCTTCATACTTAGAATTTTCAATAATTCCTTCTGCAATGGAAATCGCTGTTCCGCTTGGTGCATCTTTTTTATGAATATGATGAATTTCTTCTAACTGAACTGAATATTCATTCGTGTTTGACATCAATTTAGCCAGATTTTCATTCAAAGCAAAGAACAAATTAACCCCTAAACTGAAATTAGATCCATATAAAAATGGCGTGTTATTTTCTAAAGCTAATTTTTCGATCTCTGGTTTTTTATCCAACCAACCTGTTGTTCCACATATTACAGGAATCTTGTTTTCCAGGCAAGTTTTTATATTTTCAAAAGCAACTTCGGGATTAGAAAATTCTATGGCTACATCTGCATTGTTAAGATTCTCGGTAGTTGGCGTTTCGCGTAATCTTGCAACGACTTCGTGGCCACGGCTTTGAGAAATTTCATCAATGATTTTTCCCATTTTCCCGTAACCTATTATTGCTATTTTCATTTTTTAGAATTGAATTTTATTAGAATCTGAAACTTAAGCTTAAACCAGCTTTAGTCTGATAATTACTGAATTGGTCGTTAATAACCGCTGGCGTTAATGCCAAATCCGGATCATTACGACCTTCAAATAGATGTGCATCTACAACGGCATCCACTATATTAAGAATATAAATTAACCCCGCAATTCCGATTGCGTAATCTCTTTGTCTTTTGAAACGATCTTGTGCATTTCCCAAAACAGTTTTGTTGACTCCATTGATGCCATCAAACTCGTGCGGAAGCCCATTGAGTTCAGCAATAAATGCATTTCTATATCGTTTATAGTTTTTATCATTCCAAAGCGCAATACCAACTCCAGTTCCTACAGCTCCCCAAACAAGAGGAATTTTCCAGTATTTTTTATTGTAAAATTGGCCCAAACCTGGTAAAACGGCAGAATATAAACCTGCTTTTATAGGACTCAGTTTTGTGAGTTTTGCCGGTGCATTTTTATCCGCAATATCTCCAAGAATCTGAGCTTCAGATAATGGTTTTGCAGCAGGAATGCTATCTTTCGGATGATTTTCTACACGTATTGTATCATTGCGATTGACTTGTGAAAAAATCAAACAAAAAGAAAAAAACAAAAAAATCGAAAGTACTTTCTTCATTTATCTGATGTGAGCAAGAATGCTTTCCAGCTCTTCTTCATTTTTAAAATCAAGGACAATTTTACCTTTCTTTCCATTTGCTGCAGTTTTGATCTCGACATTCACATTGAGAATATCAGCCAGATTTTTCTGAGCCCTCTTCACGTGATTGGGAACCAAAGTCTGCTTTATCACTTTTTCTTTTTCCTGCGGATTCTTCATCTGACCTGCCAATTGCTCAGCTTGTCTCACATTCAATTGGAGTTCTATAATTTTATCAAATAACAACTTGCGTTTTTCATCAGAATCCAATCCCATAATTGCACGACCATGACCAGCCGAAATCTGGCCGCTTCTGATTCCATTCTGTATATCCGGCGTCAACTTGAGTAAACGAACACTATTGGTAATTGTACTTCTCTCTTTCCCTACTCTTTGGCTAAGATTTTCCTGAGTCATCCCAACCTCATCCAAAAGTCTTTGATAAGTCAAAGCCACTTCTATAGGATCAAGATCTTCTCTCTGGATATTTTCTACCAAAGCCATCTCCAGCAAAACCTGATCGTTTACCAAACGGATGTAGGCAGGAATAGATGCTAACCCCGCAATTTTAGAAGCACGATAACGTCTTTCTCCAGAAATAATTTCGAATTTCTCGCCATCTTTTCTTAGCGTAATTGGCTGGATAATGCCTAAACTTTTGATAGATTCGGCAAGATCACTCAATGCTTTTTCGTCAAAATAAGTTCTTGGCTGATTGGGATTCGGGTAAATATCTTCAATCGAAACTTCAACGATATTTCCAACCAAAGTTTTTGCACCTTCGTCCGAAGCAGAGTTGATATTGGTTTTGCTTTCAGCATTCAGAATCGCGCCTAGACCACGACCCATTGCTCTTGTTTTGTCTCTCATTTTATAAATGATATAATTAATTAATGATAATTGATAGATTTTATCTCAAATCATTTTAATTTTTAACTAATTTTTCGTTTTTCAGAAGAACCTCTTCTGCTAACTGAATATATTGAATAGCACCTTTGCTTTCCGCATCATATTTCAAGATACTCTCTCCAAAACTTGGCGCTTCACTTAAACGTACATTTCGGCTGATAATTGTTTCAAAAACCATTTCCGGGAAATGGGAATTAACTTCTTCCACTACTTGATTGGATAATCTCAAACGGCTGTCATACATCGTCAACAACAATCCTTCGATGTCCAGATTCTGATTATGGATTTTTTGTACATTCTTCACGGTATTCAATAATTTACCAAGACCTTCCAAAGCAAAATACTCGCACTGGATCGGAATAATTACTGAATCTGCGGCTGTTAAAGCATTAATTGTAATCAAACCTAAACTTGGCGCACAATCTATAATGATATAATCGTACTCATCTTTGATAGGTTTCAATGCTTCACGCATCATATACTCTCGGTTGTCTTTATCAACCAATTCTATCTCGGCAGCAACCAAATCTATATGGGAAGGGATAATATCCACGTTGGGAGAACTTGTCGGCAAGATGCATTTTGAAACTTCCGCACTATGCTCCAACAAATTGTAGGTAGAAAAATTAACTTCTTCCACCCCAAGACCAGATGTCGCATTAGCCTGCGGATCTGCATCTATCAAAAGAACTCTCTTTTCCAAAACACCCAAAGCTGATGCCAGATTAACGGCTGTTGTTGTTTTTCCAACTCCGCCTTTCTGATTCGCAACGCCTATAATTTTTCCCATAAAAATGAATTTAATCCTCAAAAATACAATTTTTTAGGACTAAGAATGTTTTGAAAATCCGATCAACTCGTTAAAGTATTGTTAATTAACAACTTGACAAATAAAAAAATTATCCACATTTCGACTGGAAATGTGGATAATTATAAAACTCTAATTAAATCAATATCAATATAACATTGATAATCAATCTATTCTATTCTCATAGAAATCGGCATTCTGAAAGATGATCTTACGGTTTTACCATTCAGTTGAGCCGGTGTCCATTTTGATTTTATAGATTTCACGGTTCTTTCTGCTTCTTTATTAAAATCGGAATTCTGTCCGTTAATTTTGATATTAGAAATACTTCCATCTTTTTCAACAACAAAGGTAATCACGCCAGAAACCATACCTGATTGATCAACAGATTCTGTATCGAAACCTTGAGCTACTTTTTGACGAAATGCATCAATTCCTCCTTTAAAATTAGCTGCAACATCAACTTCATCTGGCTTTCTCACTTTATCCGGATCTTCCACAACTGCTGGTGGCGCAACTGGAGGAGTGTAAGGTGCAACAGTTGGCGGACCTGTAATTACCGGAGGAGCCGTAACCATTGTTGTTTCTGGACCTGCGGAAGTTACATTGCTGATTGCAGCATTTTTTTTGTCATCATCTGTTGGCTCTGGTTTATTCTTTTTCACAACTCTTACAGGCGTATATTCCGGAGATGCTACAGTTTTAACTTTTGGAGGAATGACAGCAGCTTGTTGAGTAACTGGTGGCTCGTAAATATCAACTGGTGTTAAATCAAATACTGGCGGGCAGGCATGTGTAATTACTGAATCATTATTTGACATTGCAGAAATAACTAAAGGAATAATAGACAGCGAACCAAAGAAAGCAACTCCTACAAGTAATGCTTTTGTTAACTGATTAGAATACTCATTTCTAAGAGCATAGGCGCCATAAGCTTTATTTCTATTAGCGAAAACAATTTCGTCCATACGATCTTTCCCAAATACTTGTAGTAAATTTTTCATAACGATAAAATAAATTTTAATTAAACAATTGATAATGTTTTTTATAATTAAATAAAAACATATCAAATAACATTCCAATTTTTAGATAAAAAATCAACTATTCTATGGAATACATAAATATTATTTAATTTTAATTGAAAAATTATTAAACTTGTAAAGAATTAATAAGTAATTTAATCTAATGAAAATCAAACTGTTTTTCTGTATTTTTTGGAGTTTCTGGATCTCGGCTCAGGATGGCTTTGTCTTGGAAAATGCAGATAAAACGGTCATAAAATTCAAGTTGATTAACAACTTAATTTTCATTCCAATGACTGTAAATGGTGTTGAACTCAATTTTATGTTGGATTCTGGGATTGCAGAAACTTTGCTTTTCAGTTTAGAAAATAAGGAAGTCGATTTTAAAAATATTGAAAAAATTACCTTCAAAGGTTTAGGGGAAACTGTAAGTGTTGAAGCTTTGAAATCGATAAAAAATAATATCAAAATTGGAAATCATTTCATTGATAAATCTCACACCGTTTTTATAGTTCTAGATGAAGATTTTAATATCTCTCAGGATATCGGCGTTCCTGTAAATGGAATTATTGGTTATTATTTTTTCAAAAATCATCCGATAGAAATCAATTATTTAAAAAAAACAATTACGGTTTACAAAGACAGCTCTAAATTTCCAAAAAGAGTAAAAAGATACGCCGAATTCCCAATGACAGTGGAACTCAACAAACCTTATATGTCGGCTGACGTGGAAATGAAACACGATAAACAAAGCTCTAAACTTCTTCTAGATTTAGGGAATACAGATTCGGTTTGGTTGTTTCCGGTTTTGATTAAAGATTTTGTTTACAACCGTCCGAATATTGATGATTTTCTGGGAAGAGGTTTCAGCGGTGATATTTTTGGAAAAAGGAGCAGAATCAATTCTTTATCCATCGGCAATTTCAGACTTAACAAACCCATTGCTTCTATGCCGGATGAGTTTTCTATCCAACATCTTAATCTTGTAAAAGATAGGAAAGGCTCTATTGGTTCAGAAATATTAAGACGTTTTTCTATTATTTTTGATTATCCTGGGAAGAAAATTTATTTCAAACCCAATCAGCACTTGGATGATCCATTCCTGATAGACGGCAGTGGATTGGAACTAAAACAAGACGGTTTAATCTGGGAAAAGGAACAAGTAAAAGTTGAAACTGCTAAAAAAAATTCAGCAGGCAATGAAATCAATGTTTTGGATAACAGTAATACTTTCCAATATAAATTTTCATTGAAACCGGTTTTCATTGTATCAGGAACCAGAAAAGATTCGCCAGCGCAAAAAGCTGGAATTCTGAAAAACGATGAGCTCATAACAATCGACAATAAACCTGCTAAAGAAATGACATTGAGCAAAATACACGCTATCCTTAAAACCAATATCAGCAGAAAAATAAAACTCGAAATCAAAAGAAATGGTTTACCTATGAAAGTTGATTTCACCTTGGAAGACCCAATCCCATATATTGAGGAATAATTATTGAATGTCCAATTAATTGAACCAAAAACTATGAGCGAAACCCTCAATCATATCAGAAACAGACCGAGATTCAAACTTTACACGCATCTTTCTTTGGAGGAATATGAAGTTAATCTTAAACAATATTTGAATGACAATAAGGACAAATTCTATGGAAATATCAATAAAGAAGTTGCAACAATCTATGTGAAAATGAAGGAAGACAATTATTGGAAACCTAATCTGGCTTTGAGAATTGAAAAAGATGAAGACACTGACACAACCGTTATTCGAGGAATTTTTGGACCAAGCTCTGCTGTGTGGACATTTTTTATGTTTCTCTATTTTCTCTTTACCATTGCGTGGATGACATTCTTCACACTTTATTATGTTGAGAAACAAATTAAAACAGACAATTATCCTTGGGCTTTACCTTGCTCATTTGTCGTTTTAGTTTTTATCGGATTGACGTATTTTGCTGCAAGATTTGGACAATATAAAGCCAAAAATGAAATGTTGGAATTAAGAAAATTTGCAGAAGAATCTACCCTGCCGTTTGAAAAAGATATTTAAATTTTTGATTCCTCAAGGAAATATTTGAACTTCAGACCTGCTTTCATCAATAGATATTGAAACGGCTTTTGTTTTTTGTAATATTTATCGATAAAGATATTCATTGCGCCGAAAAAATGATTTAGATAAACTTTATCTTTTACTGTGCTTTCACCTTTGTAATGAAGAATTGAATATTTACCGTAATAAAAATTTCTGTAACCTTTTCTGAGAATCGTATAGCAAAGGTCAATATCTTCTCCGTACATAAAATAACGCTCGTCGAAACCACCAACTTCCTGATAAACCGATTTTTTCATCAGAAGATTAGCACCCGTCATTATCTCAACCTCAGCAATATTGAACTCACCAATATCATTTCTATAATAGGTTTTTGTCTTGTCGCTAAACGAAGTAAATAATTTCTCGAAAGAATTAACCAAAGCCGGTACAGAACGTTTACTTTCCGGCAAAAAAACGCCTTCTAAATTATGCATCCTAAGCCCCAGAGATCCAAACTTTTCTTTAGAATCTGCAAAATCGAGAACTTCTTTAAAATAATTACCTTCAATTTCTGTATCCGGATTCAGGATATAAACATATTCTCCTTTTGCAGAATTGACACCAATGTTATTGGCTTTTGAAAAACCAAAATTTTTGTCGAGGCTGATAAAGTTAACTTCAGAAAATTCAGAGATCAAAGTTTTCCAATCAGAGTTTGGAGAATTATTATCAACTACAATAATTTCATATTCAAAACCCTGAAAATATTTTTGAATAGAAAGGATACAGTTCCTTAATAAATCCTTTACTTGATAATGAACAATGATGACACTTACTTTCATTAGCCGGCTTCGTTATAAGCAGTTCTGTTGGTTATAGATCTTCCCAAAGAAATCTCGTCTGCATACTCTAACTCATCCCCTACCGCAATTCCTCTGGCAATACTTGAAAATATAACCTGTGAACTTTTGAATTTTTTATAAATATAGTAAGCTGTTGTATCGCCTTCCATTGTTGCACTAAGTGCAAAAATCAATTCTTTTACAACGCCTTCTCCTATTTTCTTTTCTATACTTCCGATTCTTAACTGGCTCGGACCAATCCCTTCCATTGGAGAAATCTTCCCACCCAGAACCAAATATTTTCCTTTGTATTTCCCTGTATTTTCAATCGCCATCACATCTCGAACATCTTCTACAATACAAAGAAGTTCGTCATTCCTCTTCTCATCATTACAAATATCACAAACTTCTGAGTCTGAGAAATTGTGACATTCTTTGCAATATTTGATATCTGTCACTAAGTTTTGTATCGAAGACCCCAAAGAAATACCTTGAGAAGCCGGCTGACGCAACAAATGCAACGCCAAGCGAAGCGCAGATTTTCTGCCAATTCCGGGCAAACCAGCGATTTCTTCAACAGCTTTCGATAAAACTTTACTTGGATAATCCATTATTAAGAAACCAGATTCAAGAAATAAGAATCAGGAGAGAAATTTTAATCTTTATTAATTTTTTCAAATGTTTGGAAACAGAAATCATAATCATTTTTATCATCTTTGGAATGACATTCTTCGTCTGTCTTCTGCCAGATTTTTGGATCTATTTTCGGAAAAAAAGTATCTGCTTCAAAATCTCCGTTCACTTGCGTGATTTCTAATTTATCAGCAACTTCCATTGTTTGCTTGTAAATTTCGCCGCCGCCAATTACAAAGAAATCTTCATTGATTTTTTTTGCAAATTTCAAAGCTTCTTTCAATGTAGATACAATCAAAATACCTTCCTGAAACCAGTTTTCCTTTCTGCTGACAACAATATTGGTACGATTAGGTAATGCTTTACCAATACTTTCATATGTTTTTCTTCCCATCACGACAGGATGATTTTCTGTAAGTGTTTTGAAATGTTTCAAATCTTTTGGAAGCTTCCACAGCAATTGGTTATCTTTTCCCAAAGCATTCTTGTTTCCAATAGCAGCAATTATCGTAATCATATTTACAAATCTACATGATTATGTTTAATTAAGAAAAATTTATGAGATTTTAGTTTTTATTATTTCGTATTTTTGGCAAAATGTTAATAATAGGACATTATCGATAATTGTTTAGGTAAAATCGATTATAAAAAAATGAAACCGCAAAAGCGGAAAATTCAAGAATAATTCTAATGAAAAAAATTTTTATAGCATCAGCTTTTGCTTTACTTATTCTGGCAAGTTGTAACAAGGACAAAGAAATCCTCAATACTTTGAATGACTATAACATTGGACAACAAAGCAAAGGCTATCATTTTGGCGATAAACTGCAGTTGCCCCAGGATGTTTTGGATTACGCAGAAGCCATCACGATAAGTTATGGAGATAAAGAAAGTAGCAACTTGACAATTGATCCTAATTTTTTCTCTTTGGGAGAGAATGATGTAACTTTCAACATCAAAACCAAAGGTGGCGAAGTTCTACAACAAGACGCAACCATCAATGTTTTTGCTAAAGCTAAAGCCAGAAAAATATCTTATGAAGTTGTGAATCAATATCCGCATGATGCGAAAAACTTTGTTCAAGGTTTCCAGATTGACGGCGATATTGTTTATGAATCTGATGGACAAAATGGTCAATCCAGACTCTTGACTTATAAACTAGGATCTACTGAGCCAATCATCAGTGTTTCTCAACCACAGGAGATTTTCTCTGAAGGAAGTACAATTGTAGGAGATAAAGTATATCAGCTAACTTGGCAAAATAAAAAAGGTTTTATCTACGATAAAAATACTTTAAAGTTGCTGAGTGAATTTGCTTATCCGGAAGCCATAGGTGAAGGCTGGGGCTTGACTTATGACGGAAAAGATTTAATTTTATCAGACGGAACAAAAACAATTTATTTCCTAGATCCGGCAAATCCTTCTAAAATATTAAGAACAATTGCTGTTGCAAGTGACACCGAAGGTTATGACCAACTCAACGAACTAGAATACCATAATGGTTCTATCTACGCAAACGTTTGGCATAAACCAATTATTTTACAAATAAATCCGGCTAATGGAGAAGTAACTGGAATTCTGGACTTAACCAATATTGTAAAACAAAGTTCAACTGGTGGTGAAGATGTTCTGAACGGCATTGCTTTCAAAGGTGAAAACATGGTCATTACCGGAAAAAACTGGAGCAGAATCTACGAAGTGGTTATAAAATAATCTCTAATATAAACTCATAAAAAAACGCTTCAAAAATTTGAAGCGTTTTTTTTATTGTAATGATGCTACGGTATTGTTTGCGGCATTTGATGTATTTACGACCGTATATTTTATACTTAACTGTGTATTTTCAGAAAACGTTTTGTAAACCTTATATTGACTCTGGCAAACCTGAGATTTCATCTCATACTCTCCTCTTTCTACAACAATACTTTCGCTTTTCCTGGCTGCTACAGGCAGACTGTAGTGGTTATTGCCAGAAATATCCATCGTAAAATCACAATCTGACTCGTTACTGATAACCAAAACCATACTTTTATTAGATTCATCACTATTAAAGAGCTGGTTAAGCAATGTAACTGCTTTTTCTTCAGCGCCAAGTTTTTTTGGAGCTTGTTTTAATAGATCCGTTTCTAAAATAACATTCGTGTTTTTTCCTACAAAAACCGGTGAAACCACAGAATTACCAGTAGCACAGCTTGTTAAAAAACAACTACCTATAAGTAGCAAAAATAATTTATTCATCCTTTAGTCTGAATTTGATGTAAGTAATTGTTTTGCCTTTAGATGAAAATAAATCTTCATAATAAGTTCTAATATCTTTTAATAATGGGGTGTCCGGTTGATATTCTGCAGCGCCATAGATATCGTGATGCGCCGTAAGAATATGATGTCCCAGACCTTGCAACAATCCTAAAGTATAACCGTGTAAATATTCTGAATCTGTTTTCAGGTGAATAATTCCGTCTTTCTTAAGAATATGTTTGTATTTTTCCAAAAACTCAGGATTGGTCAATCTGTGCTTGGTTCTTCTGTATTTGATTTGTGGATCTGGAAAAGTAATCCAAATCTCAGAAACTTCGTTCTCAGCAAATAGATTTTCTATCAATTCTATCTGAGTTCTGAGAAATGCTACATTTTTCAGATTGTCACGTATTGCTTCCTTAGCACCAAACCAAAACCTTGCTCCTTTTATATCAATCCCAATAAAATTTTTATCCGGAAATGCTTTTGCCAGACCTACAGAATATTCTCCTTTTCCGCATCCTAACTCCAAAACTATCGGTTTATCGTTACCAAAGAATTCGTTCCATTTTCCCTTGTACTGAAAGTCATTAATAGCCTGTTCTCTTGTTGGCTGAATGACATTTGGTAATATTGTATTTTCTCTAAACCTCGCTGCTTTGTTTTTCCCCATTTTTTAAATTTTCTGTAAGCTTCTAAAAACGTGATAAAAATAAACATTTTTATCTAATTCCAATAAATAATTAATAATATTAAGTTTTTTATAAAAATAAAATCATTCTTTTTTCAAATCTTCTGTAACCTGCATCAAATGTGAGTTTTGTAATCTTCTCAAATAAATAGGAAGGTATTTTTCTATATAAACTTTGGTAGCCTCGTAATTATTTGACTCTAGAAATATAGAAATATTGTCTGAGCTGTAGATAAACTGAAGAAAATTCGGGATCAATTCTTTTGGAATTTTAAGTCTTGTAAAATAGTCATCGCCAAAATAATCCTGAAGACTTTTGATTCCCTGACTCATTTTTTCATATTGATAATAACGCTCTTTTTTCTTCTTTTCTCCAGAAATCAAATCAAAAATACTATCGATACTAAAACTAAGCCCTTGATTGAAAGATAAAACCGGAATCTCAGGAGAAGTTCCGTCGCCTTTTGGCTCTGGTAAACCAATCATTTTTTTAAGTTCAAATACTTTCTCGGAACCTTTCAGCATCGCAACATCTCTTCTAAGGTTACCTGTCGGTTTAAAGGAACTCAGAATCACTTCCTGAATTTCATAATAAGCAATCTGAAGTTCTATGAAATTCTTTTTCCTTGACAGCATTTCCTTTGTAACCTCTATATCTTTTCTTTCCGTAGCAATGGATGTAAATCTCAGAACCTCGCCTTCTTTAACTGCAATTTTGAACTCACCATTATAATTCGCCAAAACACTTTTGTGTGCATTGATATTGGTTACATAGACTTGATTAAGATAAAGGCTGGACTTATCTCTAATAAAAATTTCACCTTCAAAATCTTGTCCGTAAACCACAGTAATACAGAACAATAGCGCAATTGTAAATATCTTCTTCATATAATCGGCAAATTTATAGAGAATAAGTGGAGTATTGCTATAAAAAAAAGCCAATAAGGTTAAAATTTTATTAAACTTTATCGGCTTTTTGTTAAGTAATTAGAATAACAATCTTTTTTAGAAAAGAAGTGTTAAAACATTGATGTTTTTTTAATCTGAGTTTCTGTTTTTTAGGAGTATCCAACCGGTTTTTTGCACTCTGTTAGGGTTTCCAGATTCGTTCCACTGTAAGATATACCAATATGATGCTGTTGGCAGAGATCTCCCCCTAAACTTACCATCCCATTTATATTGATTTTCGGACGATCCTTTAAAAACCAAAACACCATTTCTATCATAAACTTCTAGTCGAGGTTCTATTTTGGTCATCAAACCAGAGTAATCTATAACATCGTTGTAACCGTCATCATTTGGAGTTATTACATTTTTTTCATTAATGATATAAAAAGTTTGTAACACAGAACCACATTTATCCTTAACCTCAACTGTATGTTGTCCTTTGGAGACATTTTCAATAACATTCGAAGACTGTTTGTTTCCATCTAGAAAATATTGATAAGAAGGAATACCATTAGAAGCCTGAATCGTTATTTTATTGTCCTCAATCAAAACATTATTAATGATTAAATCCTGAGGTTCTGATATTTTAACTGACTGTTTATAAACACAGTCATTAAATCCAAGTTCTACAATATAATCGCCTGCGGATAGATTTCCTGATTTACGTTGATCGCTAATCATTATTGATGGATCGGATGCCTTATACCATTTGTAGGAACTGAAACCCATACTCATAGATGGATCTGCATCCAGATTTATAAGTGAGTTTTTACAAATTACAGTATCTTGAATAGCTGTTGATTTTTTTGGTTGTTTAAAATTGAATTTAATTTCTGCAACATTATCACAAAACCCTAGTTGATGAAAACGAACAAAAAAAGATGGAGTTTTATTTTTATCATCCAAAGTGATAGTTGTATTGGACAAATATTCTTTTGAATCTTTATTATTAGCTCCTATTCTAGATTTGTAGAAATCCAGTCTACCATCAAAACCTGTAGGTATCAAAGAATTAATAAAATCGGGACTTGATATATCCACTTCTTTCTCTCCTTCTAATTTTTCGTCACAAATATCAAACGGCTTCAAACTTACACTATTATCAAACGAGCTTAATGCATTTTTTGTTAAAGTTATTTTAGTCAATGTAGGATTGCAACTTCCTGGTTTTAACCACATATAAACATCTTTTGATGCTGAGTTAAATTTTACATTAGTAATAGCTGCTTCAGTTGGATTATTAATATTAGCTGGAGGATATTCAAAATATTTAATATCAAATCCATAATCCTGCGAAAGATTGGAAACAACTTGCGAAGTATATGTGTTAAGAATTACATCTGCATTTCCATCAAGATCTTCATCGCAGATATTGTTGAAATTTGTAGCTCCAATAATTGGTAGAATTTGTGGCTCAATATTAATATGCCCCTTAAGTTTACAATTTGTATCAAGGTCTATTTCTACCTCATAATAACCATAATTAGTATTATCAACCAAAAATTTAGGAATCATTCCGTTTGCTACCAAGACTCCATTTCTATACCATTTGTAATTTGTTGCAACACCTTGCACTGGAGACGGTGTTGCATCGATTTCGTGGGTTCCCGTTGCACAAAGAGCTGTTCCTGTCTCTAAACTTAAATCTGAGCCAAGATCCTTAATACCAACAAAACTCCCCGCTTTTAAAAAGACAGCAGAATCGTGAGTCGGGTTGCTTTCATCACCAATTACTAATTTGATATGATATTTTTTTCCAATTTCCACATCAGCTGTTGCTGTTAAAATTTTGGTTTGTCCGTTAAAATTAGTTGGAGAAAGAGAAGTAGAAGTTTGCGGATTGAAGCTTCCAAAGTAGTCCTCATTCTTACTTGGACAATTACCTCCGCCTCCTCTTATATTAACGACCGATACCGGCTGATTAGTGCCGGGAACTAAGGCTATATTTGTATAAGGACCAGCACTGCCAACTGGCTTTATAAGAAATGCAAATATATCAGAATACCCACAACCAGTTACAGATTTAAATTTATCATATTCTTCTGAAAGAAACATATACTCGAAGCTGACTTTGTCACTGATAGAAGAAATAAAATCAAACTCCAGATAAGTTGCATTGGTATTAAGAACCCCCAACAGGTCATATAAATCCGTATCTCCTCCCCAGCCACTTCCAATCTCGCTTTGCAAAGCATCATTTGGACCAGGTGCTTTCAAAACATTACCTGTAGATAAAATAATACCCTTATCGATATCAAAATTGCTTGTTCCTTTATCAAAATAACCGTAGCTAGCACCTCCCGATGTAATATTCCCACCTTTAACGGTGACATTTGAAACCGAGATACAAGTCGATACCTTTGCATCCAAAAACTCTTCCACCAATTGCTGAGGTGTATATGTCGTAACATCTACATTTATAAATTGTGCTTGGATAAGATTACTACCAAAGCTTAGTATAGCAATAAAAACAAGATAATATGAACAATCTAACCGCTTCATTTAAAATAATATGGATTGCAAATTTACTCCGAAATTTCATAACAAAAAATCCTGCTACAAAATATAGCAGGATTTTAAATTATGATTTAAGTACTAAGATTAAGCAAGAGCAACTCTTACAAAACCTGTTACTTTAAGATCTGCATTCACAGATTTTACATAATCAGCAACTGACATGCTAGAATCCTTGATGAAATCTTGGTGTACCAAAGTGTTGTCTTTGTAGAATCTCTGCATTTTACCTTTCAAGATATTGTCGATAATGTTTGCAGGCTTACCTTCTTCTGTTAGTTTATGTCTTTCGATTTCCAATTCTTTATCGATAGTTTCCTGAGAAACCGCATTTTCGTCAAGAGCAATTGGGTTCATTGCAGCAACTTGCATAGAAACCGCTTTTGCAGCCTCATCAGCACCTTCAGCCTTAGCAGAAAGAGAAGTGATTGCAGCAATCTTATTTCCAGCGTGGATATAAGCGCCCAAGAAAGGCCCTTCAATTCTTTCGAATGCTCCTATCTCGATTTTCTCACCGATAACACCTGTTTGCTCGATTAATTTGTCAGCAACAGTCATTCCGTGGAAATCTGTAGCCAATAATTCCTCTTTAGTAGCAGCAAAAATTGCCATTTCAGCTAATTCATAAGCCAACTCGATGAATGCTTCGTTTTTAGCAACGAAATCAGTTTCACAGTTCAAAGAGATCACAACACCTAAAGTGTTATCCTCATTTACTCTTGCAATAACTGCACCTTCAGAAGAATCTCTGTCTGCTCTGTTAGCAGCCACTTTTTGTCCTTTTTTTCTAAGGATGTCGATTGCTTTTTCGAAATCTCCCTCAGCTTCTACTAAAGCTTTTTTGCAGTCCATCATTCCTGCACCTGTCGTGTTTCTTAGTTTTGCTACGTCTGCAGCTACTGGTGTGTAAGACATAATATTGATTATTTTTTTATTTTAATTTTATTTTACCTCCTTCATGTTTTTCAGCGTGCAAATATAGTGATTTTTATAAAAATATTGAGCACCAAAAAACAATCTTAATAAAATTAGAACATTGTGGCATTTTTTTCAAATTCGGTGAAAAATCTAATTAATTTTTAATCTAATTTTCATACCATTTCACAAGATTTAATTTATTTTTACGTTTCAATTAAAATCAGAATCCTATATATAATGAAGAAGATATTTTTACTTTTGTTTTTTCTAGTTTCTCTTTCCGTTTTCTCACAAAGCGTTTTCGAAGCCAAATCAACCACAGACAGAGCCGTTGTAGAAAATTTCATCCGTAACAATCCTAAGCATCCTGCTGTTCCAGAGTTAAAACAAAGAGCATTATCCCTAAAATATGGAGGGAGTTCCGCAGTGGCTAAGCCAACAGTAACAGCAATGACCGAAAATAAAATCGAGAAAACATCCAAAGTTGGAACAACAGCTGCAAAAGGACAGCCTTCTGAACAAGCAAAAAACACCGCCGCAGTTCTGACAAGTCTTTTCAATAACGACCCTAACAAAAAAGAGGCAATTGTACAGTTTGTCAACAAATCCAAATGTGTTCTTGTCATCAAAATAAGTGGAAAAAAATTCTATAACTTATCCGTTCCGGCCAATGGACAAAATTACATCATGGTAGATAAAGGAAGCTATAACGTTTCTACCTCTATTTGTGACGCTACTTACAACCAGAACAAAGCGTTCACAAAAGATGTTATCATTACATTAAAAGGAAACTAAGCCTTAAAACAACCTATTGAGATTATTATCTTTCATATTAATATTAACTTCGATTCTAACTTTTTCTCAGAAAAAAATTGGATTCGATTCTTTACAATTGAGAGATATTCAAGAAGTTTTAGGAGATGACTACGGCAACATCTATATATATAAGAAGAAAGATTTCAGTCTTACCAAATACGATTCTGTGGGAGCACAACTGGGAAAGTTGTTAATGACTTTTCCATATAAAATCCAAAGTGTTACCAATCCTCTTAATATTGTCATGTTTTCAGAAAATGCTCAGGAAATAAAATTCCTCGATCAAAACCTGAATGAAATCCAGAAAATCAATCTAAGTTCAACTTTCGGTTTTATAAAAGCCGTTTATGCAGAAGATTTACAATTTGCGTGGCTAATAGATGATAGCAACAAAACACTTTTTCAATACAATTTCCGAAGCAATTCTGTAATTAATTCATTCCCTTTCAATATTAACCTTCAGTCTCTGCAGGATTTTTTAGTCTATAATAATAAGGTATATATCCTTAGGGAAAATATTTTAGAAGTTTATAACACCAGAGCTACCCTGCTCTATTCTGCGACTATTATCAATGCCAGAAAACTCCGAAGAAACAATGATGATATTTTGATATTTGAAAACCAAAGTGTCAAAAAATTCGATGGCAAAAACCTGATCGAGATTTTTCAAAATCTCAATGCAAAAATTGTGGATAAAAATAACGCTGGATTTTTGGCACTCATAAAGGACAAACTTTATCTTTACAGACAAATAAATGATAATTGATAAATCATAATTGATTTCGAAGTTTCAGCTTTCAACACTATCATTTATCAACCATAACTTATCAATTATAACGAAAATGCATATCGCTGTTACAGGAAATATTGGCGCCGGAAAAACAACACTAACTACAATGTTATCAAAACATTACAATTGGGAAGCGCAATTTGAAGATGTAGATCACAATCCTTATTTGGATGATTTTTATGGCGATATGTCCAAATGGAGTTTTGCGTTGCAGATTTATTTCTTAGGAAGCAGATTCCGTCAAGTGAAGGAAATCCGTGAAAGTGGAAAAAACGTCATCCAAGACAGAACCATCTATGAGGACGCACATATTTTTGCTGAAAACTTAGCTGAAATGAATTTACTTTCCGAGCGTGATTTTAACAATTATTTATCAGTTTTTACATTGATGAAAGACTTTGTTTCGGCACCGGATTTGCTAATTTATCTTAGAGCAGATGTCCCTACTTTAGTACGACAAATCTCCAAAAGAGGAAGAGAATACGAAGCTGGAATCAGTATAGATTACTTATCAAAACTGAATAACAAATACCAAAGCTGGATAGAAAATTACAAAGAAGGCAAACTTCTTGTTATAGATGTAGACCATCTGGATTTCGTAGAAAGACCTGAAGATTTTGGGTATATTCTGGAAAGAATAGATGCAGAACTGAACGGTTTGTTTTAAATTATTTTTTGGTGAAATAATTTTTGCAATCCGAAAATTACGTTAGCCAAAATTTAACTTTAAAGCATCATGATAAAAGTAATTCATAATAACAGCTGTCCCAAATCCAAAGCTATTCTGGAATATCTGGACGAGAATGATATCAAATTTCAAATCATTGATATTAAGAAAGATCCTTTAAGTTTGTTTGAGCTCAGAACATTATTCAAAAAACTCAATAAACAACCCAGCAGAATTCTAAGACACTCTACAGAATTATTCAAAAAATATTTCTCAGAATCAGAAACTATAAATGATGAGCAAGCCCTTGAAGTCATCGCTCTCAACCCCGAATTAATACAATGTCCTATCCTTATCAAAGGAAAAATTGCAATGCCGGGAAATCCTTTGGAGAATGTCAAATTTTTCATTGAAAACTAATAGCCATCTCAAAATCAAATAATTAGGTTAGTGTTTTTTTTATTCCAGATGTAATATTAATTTTTAAGAATTATTTTTGAAATAATTTGCCTAACTGAAAAATAATCCTTTATTTTGCACTCTCAAATATTCATTAGTCAAAAGAACATCGAGATATGTCAAGAATTTGCCAAATAACAGGTAAGCGTGCAATGGTAGGAAACAATGTTTCCCACGCTAATAACAAAACGAAAAGACGTTTTGAAATTAACTTGCTAGAGAAGAAATTTTTCCTTCCTGAGCAAGAAAAGTCAGTAACCCTTAAGGTTTCTGCTCACGGATTGAGAATCATCAACAAGATTGGTATTGAAGAAGCTATCGAAAGAGCAGCTAGAAACGGATACATTAAAAACACTACTAAGTAATGGCTAAAAAAGGTAACAGAGTTCAGGTAATTCTAGAATGTACTGAGCATAAGGAAAGCGGTGTAGCGGGAATGTCAAGATACATTACTACAAAAAATAAAAAGAACACTACAGAAAGATTGGAGCTTAAAAAATTCAATCCGGTTCTTAAGAAATATACTGTTCACAAAGAAATTAAGTAATTTATAAAAATATTTTACAATGGCAAAGAAAGTAGTAGCAACACTTCAAGGTGGAGCTGGTTCAAAAAAAATGACAAAAGTAATCAAAATGGTTAAGTCTTCTAAATCAGATGCTTACGTTTTTGAAGAAAAAGTAATGAACGCTGACGAAGTTGAAGGATTTTTGAAAAAATAATCCATCACACGAATACAATATAGAAACTACTCTTTTTAGGGTAGTTTTTTTGTTATCTTTGTTTTCGATAATTAGTTAACGATTATCATTAATCATTTATATATCAAATGAGTTGGTTTAAAAAAATATTCAAAAAAGAAGATAAAGAAACGCTTGACAAAGGTTTGGAAAAATCGAGCCAAGGTTTTTTCGATAAAATTTCCAGAGCTGTTGTTGGTAAAAACACAGTAGATGATGAAGTTCTGGATGATTTGGAAGAAGTACTTATCGCATCGGATGTTGGTGCTGAAACTACAATCAAAATCATCAAAAGAATAGAAGACCGCGTTGCAAGAGACAAATACGTTAATGTAAGTGAATTGGACAATATTCTTCGTGAAGAAATCACAGGTCTTCTTTTGGACAATCCTCATTTGGACACAGACAACATCGACACCAGTAAGAAACCTTATGTGATAATGGTTGTTGGCGTGAATGGTGTTGGAAAAACTACAACTATTGGAAAACTGGCTCATCAATTCAAATCTCAAGGGTTGAAAGTAGTTCTGGGCGCTGCCGATACTTTCCGTGCTGCAGCGGTTGACCAATTGGTAATCTGGAGTGAGAGAGTTGGCGTTCCGATTGTAAAACAAGAGATGGGATCCGATCCTGCTTCTGTTGCTTTTGATACCGTTCAGTCCGCGGTTGCTCAAAATGCAGATGTTGTAATAATAGATACTGCAGGAAGATTACATAATAAAATCAATCTAATGAACGAACTTTCTAAAATAAAACGTGTGATGCAAAAGGTACTTCCTGATGCACCTCACGAAGTTTTATTGGTTTTAGATGGTTCTACAGGTCAGAATGCTTTTGAGCAGGCAAAACAATTTACGGCAGCTACAGAAGTAACAGCTTTGGCGGTAACAAAACTAGACGGAACAGCTAAAGGTGGCGTTGTAATAGGTATATCAGACCAGTTTCAGATTCCAGTGAAATATATTGGTGTAGGGGAAAAAATCCAGGATCTTCAGATTTTTAATGGTATGGAATTTGTAAATTCGTTCTTCAAAAAGAGATAACAAATCACATTTATATTAACATTAAAAAATCAAAACTATGGGTATTTTAACTTGGATTATTTTCGGTCTTATTGCCGGAGCAATCGCAAAAGCTATTCATCCAGGAAATGATCCTGGCGGATGGGTTGTAACAATTATTATTGGGATTATAGGCTCATTCCTGGGTGGAGCCATTGGAACTTATGTTCTAGGTTGGGGAGATGTAGATTCTTTCTGGAGTCCTAGAAGTTGGCTATTAGCCATTGGAGGATCTGTTCTTTTACTATTTTTATATAGAATGGTTACCAAGAAATAGTGATATTGATATATTATTATCATTAATAACGAAAATAAAATTAAGCATCAACAATTTTGATGCTTTTTTGTTACCATAAAGTCAAAAAAAACCCATACATTTGATTTCATTAAATTTAAAAGTATGAAGAAAATCTTTACTACTCTTTTTTCATTGGGTTTGATTACAGGTGTATATGCACAGTGGAGTCCTGCATCTATGAAAGGAGAAAAGTTGCGCGACACAAAGGTAACTAACTATTATTCATTAGATCTTGATGCTATAAGATCTCAGTTGGTAAATGCTCAGGAAACAGGAAAAAACAGCAAGGCAGTCATTATCAATTTACCAACCCTAGATGGTAAGATTGAAAGGTTTGCAGTTTATAGCTTACCTGTTGTTGACAAAGCTATGGCTGACCGTTATCAATTAGGCTCCTATACTGGTGTTAAAGTAGATGATCCTACGGTTTATGTGAGATTCAGTATTTCTCCTTATGATTTGCAGGGGATGATGTTCAGAAATGGACAATATGAGTTCATCGAGCCACAAAACAAAGAAAAAACGGTTTACGGTGTTTTTCCAAAAACTAACAAACCGACAGAGGGAAAGGCTTTTGAATGTAAGACATCAGAATCTTTCCTTAGTAAAAAGCAAATGGATGCTTTATCCAAATCAACAGATTTCACACATAGTGTTACCGAGTTCAATAAAGCTAGTGATAAAAAATACAGAACTTACAGATTAGCTATTTCTGTAACGGGAGAATACACACAGTATTTCGGAGGAGTTCCTCAAGCTGCTGCAGCAATCAATGCTACGATGACCAGGGTAAATGGTGTTTTCGAAAAGGACTTTGCTATTCATTTGAATGTTCTTGATCTTCCTCAATTAATTTATACCGACCCAAACACAGATCCATATTCACCGGCTTCTTCGGGAGCATCAGGAGCATGGAATCTTGAGATCCAGCAAACTTTAACTTCTGTTATCGGAAATGCTGCTTACGATATCGGTCACTTATTCGGAAGATCTGGTGGCGGTGGTAGCGCAGGTGATGTTGGCAATGTTTGTAGAAATCCATCCAGTAATTCTGATGAAGAAGCTAAAGGATCAGCATTCACTTCCCCTGGATCAGGTGGACCAGAAGGCGATAATTTCGATATTGATTATGTAGCACACGAGATGGGTCACCAATTTGGAGCTGATCATACTTTCTCACACGGCATCCATTCTGCACCAAATAATACTGCTCATATGGAGCCTGGTTCCGGATCTACAATTATGGGTTATGCAGGAATTACATCTTACGACGTACAAGCCCATTCAGACGCTTACTTCCACGTAAGAAGTATAGAACAAGTTCAAACTTATGTGAATGGTCAAAACTGTGATGTAAGTACAGCTATCACAAACAATCCGCCAGTTGTTGCTACATTAATAAACAGAACAATTCCAAAAGGAACTGCTTTTGTTTTAACAGCTTCAGCAACAGATGCAGAAAACGATCCTATTACTTACACTTGGGAAGAATATGACAGATCCACATCTGCAGTGACATCCGTTACAGGAAACAATACCGCTGGTCCAAAGTTCAGATCTTTAACAGGTTCTGCATTGCCTTATAGATATTTCCCTAAATTAAGCAGTGTCTTGAACGGTACTTTATCCAGCGCATCAGATTGGGAAGCTGTTTCTAACGTAGCAAGAACTATGAATTTTAGAGTTCTTGTAAGAGACAATAATCCTGATGTAAAACAGCAACAGACTCAGATTGGTTCACAAACAATTACTGTAGGTAATGACGGACCTTTCAAAGTGACTGCAACAAAAGTTTACAACAATGCTCCAGGGGCATTTACTTGGGATGTAGCCAACACAGCAGCTGCTCCTTACAGTGTTTCTAATGTTAAAATAGATTATACAACAGATAACGGTGCAAACTGGACTGTTCTATCTGCTTCTACGGCTAATGATGGAACAGAAAACATAAGCTTCGCTGGGATTCCTACAAACTCTGTAGTTACAGTAAGAGTTTCTGCTATTGATAACGTATTCTATGCGGTTGGTAAAGTAACAGTTTCAGCTATGGTAAACTGTGACGGAACAGCACCAGCAGGACTTGCAGCTAGCAGCATTACGCAAACTGGCGCTAAGATCGACTGGGATGCCGTTGCTAATGCAACTTATATCTTGAGATACAAAAAAGCAGCTGACACCAATTGGACAGAGGTAAATAATCTTACAACCAATACTTACACTATTTCTGGACTAACACTTAATACAGCTTATAACGTAAGTGTTGCAACAATCTGCAGCGGAACAGTTGGAACTTATGCAACTGCAGACTTCAGTACAAAAGGAATAGAATATTGTACAGCTGGTGCGACTTCTACAAGTTTTGAAAAGTTATCTAATGTAACTTTTGCAGGCATCAACAACAATTCTACTTCTACTACAGGATATGAAGACTTTACTACTGTTACAGGAAATGTAAATGCGGGACAATCTTATACGTTCTCTTCATCATTTACCGGAACATCATACGCAGATGACCAAGTTTTGGTTTGGATTGATTTTAACCAAGATGGAGACTTTACAGATGCTGGTGAACAAGTTTTGGTAACAAGTAAAAAAACATCACCTTGGACAGGTAATATTACGATTCCTGCAACTGCCTTAGCTGGAAAAACAAGAATGAGAGTTCGTTTACAAGATTCTTCAATCTCACCAAATGCGACTCCTTGTGGTACATCTACTTACGGGCAAGTTGAAGATTATAGTTTAAATATTGCGCAATCATTAGCAGTTACTGATGTTAAGAAAAATAATATCAGCGTTTATCCAAACCCTGCGACAGACGTTATTAACATCTCTAATGTATCTTCTAAAACTAAATTCGAGATCTACTCTGTAGGTGGACAATTGGTAAACCAAGGAACAACAGACGGAAAAGTAAATGTTTCTAAGCTGACAAAAGGTGTTTACATCTTAACTATAGAATCTAACGGAGAGAAATCTCAATCTAAATTCATCAAGAATTAATCAAAAATTCTATCAATAGAAAACCCCGAATAATATTCGGGGTTTTATTTTTTACAAATTAAATTCTTATTTAAGTTCGTCTATAAAAGCTTCTGTTGCCACTTTCAGGCTTTCGAAATCAGAGTTATTATAAATGATATAATCGGCCAATTTACATTTCTCTTTTTCAGGCATTTGCTTTTGCATCACAGCTTCTACTTCTCGATAAGTTTTACCATCTCTATCCATCGTTCTTTTAATTCTGAGATTATCATCTGCCGTAATCAAAAGAGACTTATAACATTGCTGATTTAATTTCAGTTCGAAGAGAAGAGCTGTTTCTTTGAAAACGAATTCAGAATTCTGGGAAGTGACCCAGCTTTCAAAATCAATTCTTACGGCTGGATGAATCAAATGATTTAATTGTTCTAATAGTTCAGAATTATTAAAGACTTTTTCCGCAACATATTTTCTATTATAAATTCCATCAACATAAGCTTCTTTACCCAAAAGCTCAATGATTTTTCCCTTTAAAGCTAAATCTTTGTTGACAATATTTTTCGCCTCATCGTCCGAATAATAAACAGGAAAACCTTTTTCCTCCAATAATTTTGCGACCGATGTTTTTCCGGAACCAATTCCGCCCGTTAATCCAATAATCTTGGGTATGGGAACATCTTCTTCTTGATTTTGATTTATATCTTGTATTTCCATAATTTATTTAATATCCAAAAACTTCATTAAAACTATAAGTCTGATCTAATTTAACACCTCTTTCTGTCATTTTCAAGCTTGCCAATTCGTTATGAGCATCGTGTTCAAAAAACAACAGGTAATCATTGTCCACACATTGTTTCAAAAATTTACCCTTCTCTTCCAATGTCAATAATGGTCTTGTATCGTAACCCATCACATAAACTTGCGGAATATGTCCAGCTGTCGGAATCAAATCTGCTGCAAAAACAATGGTTTTTTCCTGATATTGAAGAACAGGAAGCATTTGTTTTTCCGTGTGTCCATCAACAAAAATAACATCCATTTTCAAATCGGGAGCAAATCCATAATTACCGGTTGTTGGTAATGACAGGAAATTCAGTTGCCCGCTTTCTTCCAAAGGGAAAATATTTTCTTTTAGAAAACTCGCTTTTTCTCTAGGATTAGGTTCAGTAGCCCATTTCCAATGATTTTCATTCGTCCAGAAATTTGCATTTTTGAACGCTGGTCTGTATCCTGATTTATCATCATTCCATTCTACAGCACCACCACAATGATCAAAATGAAGATGTGTCAAAAAAACATCCGTAATATCTTCTCTTACAAATCCGAATTTTTTTAAATTTTTGTCTAATGTATCATCACCCCAAAGTGAGTAATGTCCGAAGAATTTCTCATCTTGTTTATCTCCAAGTCCACAATCAATCAGTATTAATTTTTTACCGTCTTCTACCAATAGAGAACGTGTTCCTAATTCGATGAGGTTTTTTTCGTCAGCTGGATTGGTTTTTTCCCAAAGCGTTTTTGGAACAACGCCGAACATCGCGCCGCCATCAAGTTTAAATTTTCCACATTGGATTGGATAGAGTTTCATAAATATTTTGTTTTTCTTTCATAGAGTTGTTAAATCAAACCTCGATTCTCCGTCATCAACTCTGCAATTTTTTTATCGTTTGCAAAATCTGATTGCCCTAAATTAAGAATAATATTTTCAAAATCACTATCGTTTCTATTTTGACTTAATTTATTTGCTATAAAGATTTCCGTCGGATAAATATTGATCCCGAAAGCACCTTTCATTTCTTTTTTTACAAATTCATCGCCCATATTTTCAACAAACATTGGACATCTCTGAACTTTTTCATATTTGAGAGTAAGCTTTTCCAAATGTTGATAAAGCTCTTCATCCGTCATCACTTTTACTTTTCCACGGATTTGAACCGCTTCATAATTCCAAGTAGAAACATTGGTTTTCTCATACCAAGATGACGAAATGTAAGAATGGGCACCTAAGAAATCACACAAAACCTCATCGCCATCTTTCAAAGTTTTTGCTTGAAAATTGGCTTTAGAAATATGAGTTTCAAGAAAAAAATCTTTTCCCTTTTCATTCAACAAGAACATAGAATGTGTTGCCGATAGTTTTTCTTTATCCGAAATTAAAAGAGCAAAAGCATTTTCACTGATGATTTTCTTCATCAATTCTTGGTCTTCGGATTTATATATTTTTGGAATGAACATTATGATGAATGATTAATTTCGAAAATTATTAAAAAAGCTCTCCCAGATTTTTCGGTCTGGAAATATTCAAATGTTTGTAAGCTTTATCAGTCACTTCTCGTCCTCTCGGAGTTCTAATAATAAAACCTTCCTGAATCAAAAAAGGCTCGTAAACTTCTTCCAAAGTTTCCGGATTCTCTCCAATAGAAGTTGCCAATGCAGAAATCCCGACTGGTTTCCCTCGGAAATTTTCTATCATCACACGCATAATTTTGTTATCCATATCATCTAAGCCGAACTCATCAACGTTGAGAGAATTCAATGCGAATTTTGTGATTTCTATTTCGATTTCTCCATTGCCTTTGATTTCGGCAAAGTCACGAACTCTACGCAAAAGCGCATTCGCAATTCTAGGTGTTCCTCGACTTCTTCTCGCGATTTCGAGCGCTGCATCTTCATAGATTTTCACACCTAAAACACGCGCACTTCTTTCGATAATCATTCCGAGAAGTTCAATCGTATAATATTCCAATCGGCTTTGTATTCCGAATCTTGCGAGCATTGGTTTGGTAAGCATTCCGCTCCTTGTGGTAGCACCAATCAATGTAAATGGATTAAGACCAATTTGTACAGAACGGGCATTGGGACCGGTTTCCAACATAATATCAATCTTATAATCCTCCATTGCAGAATACAGATATTCTTCTACAATTGGAGACAGACGATGGATTTCATCAATGAAAAGAACATCATTTTCTTCAAGATTGGTGAGTAATCCAGCCAAACTTCCTGGTTTATCCAGAACCGGACCCGATGTAATTTTACAGTTAACGCCCAACTCATTGGCAATAATATGCGATAAAGTCGTTTTACCTAATCCTGGTGGACCGTGTAGAAGAACATGATCTAAAGCACTTCCACGATTTTTAGCTGCTGCCACGAAAACCTCAAGGTTATCAAGCGTTTTTCTTTGCCCCGCAAAATCTCTGAAACTCTGCGGTCGGATTTTTTCTTCCTGAATCAAATCGTCATCAGAATAATTGTCTTTATCGGGATGTAAAAAATCGGGCATAACTAAAATTTAGACTCAAAGATAGAGATTTTTTAAAGGAATTATGGTTTGGAACTTTCCAAGTCATTGATAATTTCGTTGAGTTCTATTTTCTCTTTTTCATTTAATTTCTTTTGGATAAATCCATCATCTGAAATCTGCGGAAAAACATTATAATATTGATATGTTTTTAACCAATAAAGTGACATTGCTGGAAATTGAGTTTTATAAATTAAGTCTTTCGTGGTATTAAATTTCAGGTTTCCTAACTGATAGGATTTAGGATTTTCTGATTTGAATTCAGTTGGTTTTATCAATTGCGAAACTTGGAAACCTGACAACCATTTTCCCATATGAAATTTGGCTTTTACAAAACCCGGCAAACTGAAAATGATGGAAATAAAAATGGATAAAAAGACAGAAACAAAGACCGTTTTTTCTTCGGAAATATTTTTGAAAATCAGAAATATCACAATTAAATAGACATCAATAAAAAATCGATATTGTGCTGAGAAGACAATTATCAAAATGAATTTAAATAAAATGGAAATAAAAAGTAATAAGTAGAATTTTTCTTTTCTGCTAAAAGCTAAAAATCCTAAAATGAAAACACTTAATATAATTGCGAAATTGAAAACTGATTTCAATCCAATCGTAAACCAATGATAAATTCTTTCCCAGAGATTAAAATCTATAATCTGCTGGTAAGAATAATGCATATCATAAGATTTCATCAATCCAATTTGTGAGGAATAAGTCAAAATCTCCTGACTCGGCTTCCAAGGCAAATTAAAATCAAAAGCTGAAACAGGAAAAACAGGAAATCCGAAAAGCCAGATATTTTTGAAAACAAATAAACTTCCAAAAGCCAAAATTGGAATCAACATTTGAAATTTGAAATTTCTTTGGTAAATACTTTCTAAAACAATCAGCAATGGTAACCAAAACATTGTCGGCTTGATACAAAATACAAATATTGAAATGTATAAAAGTACTTTTCTGTTGGTATTATTTAATAATTCATTCAGAACAATTAAAGAAATTATAAATGTTGGTAAATCCGGGCTTGGTTGCTGAATAAAAATTAAAAAAAATGGAATAAAAAGAAACAAAAGCCATTGTCTTCTTTCATAGGTATATATCAAAAATAAGATTAACAAATAAACATTAACTCTCAGAAATTCATCAGTTAAATTTGAAAACCCTGCTTGATAAAGGTGCCAAAAGGATGATTGACTTAAAAGCAAGTCGACGTTTGCAATACCTTTGATGAAACCAATTTCTCTGATAAATGTAACGGTTGGAATATAATAACTGTAATGATCATAAAGGTAAGACGAAAAAGACCCGACAAAAAAAACTAATACTATAAAAAAGTAAAACCAAAAATTGATATTTTTCCTGAATTCAAAGTAAGTAAATTCTTTTTCTTTTAAAAATAATAGGAAACCAAAAACTCCGGAAATTAAAAATGTAATTTCTATATAAAAATTCAATGGTAAGAAAAAAGCCAAGATTGTTTGTAAAAATGTAACGCTTAGAATTCCTAAAAGAGAAATGATTGTAAAACTCTGATTTTTGATTTTTAGAAGTTTACCCGCAATAATTCCATTACCAAAATTGATAAAGAGAAAGATGAGTATAGTTTTGAGAATTATAAGCATAAAAAAGATTGCTTACCAAAAATAAGCAATCTTTCCGTGTTAAAATATATATGAAGAAAATTTACTTCTGTACTCGCCCGGTTTTTCTGTCATTGGCTCTACCAATTGTATAACCAGTTGCACCACCCGCTACACCACCAATTACGGCTCCCAAACCAGGATTTTTCTTAGAAATAATAGCTCCAGCTGCCGCTCCACCAACCGTACCAATAACCGTACCTTTTGCCGCACTACTCCAGCCTTTTTTCTGTGTTGCTGTAGTTCCAGCTGAACTTGAGGAACCTGAAGACGAAGAATTAGAGGCCACGCTTCCTGAGGAAGATGAAGAGCTACTTCTTCTGGAACTTTTTCTGGCAACACGATTAGCTTCAGCTTTTCTCTCAGCTTCTTTCTCCTCTTCCACTTTATTTAGGCTATCTTTTTGTCTTTCGAAATTAATTTTTTCTTTCTCTATGGCCAACTTCTGTTTTTCAATATCAATTTGTCTCGCTTGATAATCTAACTTTTGTTGCTCCAAAGAAGCAGCTTGTACTTTTTCATCTTTATTACAAGATGATAACAATAAAATTATACTCGCTCCTGTTAAAAATAAATTTTTCATAACTTTTTATTTTTTCACAAATTGTGAATTACAATTAAACCAATTTCAATTATGATTCCAAAATAGATTACAAATTGTTAAAAATTGTTAATTATATTTATTATCAGGAGTTTAAATGTTATAAATTTTCTGCATAAATTTGATTCCAACTTTAATATGACACTTAATTTATATTAAAAGTCTTATTTAAAATCATAAAGCCTACAAAGAATTATGAACTATATAGCTTCCATATTAGCTAAAAAAAGAGACCTTGCAAAAAATGAAATGGAATACGAGAAAAGTATTCTGTTTGATGTTTACACATTTGTTTTGGTATTCCTTTTATTATGCAATGTGGTTATTAACATCCTTCTTTTTCGTCCTGTCAATTGTATAATTTTTGGAAGCTTTACTATTTTTATGTTATGTACATTATTTTGGCCGGACAGAATCAGGTTCAATCCAAAACTTCTGATGTTGCTTTTCCTTTTCTTAGGAATAATGATTTTTTATTTCGACACCATTTCCGGAGAAGGCTGTATGAACTATTTATCGTATGTTTCTTTAACCATTGCAGTAGCCTTTTTTTTCGATTATATTAGAGACCGATGGATTATATTCTTTTTGATTTTGTCCTATCTACTTTGGTTTTTAATTAATGTTACGACAGATTATTATCTCAGTAGATTTTATGATCAAAATTTGTCTCCTATAGAAGAATGGTATGTTAGAATCTATAAAATCATAGAAATTTCTTTTTGCACCTTTGTCGGGATGTATTTCATTTACAGGAAAGAACGATTTCTAGTAAAATACTATATAGAAAAAGAAAAACTAAATGCGATAATTCAGAAAACAGATAAAATTAATTTTTCCGGAGAATTATATGAATTGGCGATGAGTAAAAATTCTCTATTCATCACTTATTTCAAATCCCAGTTTCCCGATTTTTTTGATAATATTTTAGGTGCTACACCCAATCTTATTTCGTCTGAATTAGAAATTTGCGCATTATTAAAATTAAATCTTACCACCAAAGAGATCGCTATCGCAACCAATTCTACAGTAAAAGCAATAGAAAATAAGAAGTATCGCATCCGTAGAAAGCTAGATTTGAGCACAGAAACGGATATTAATCTCTATATTATAAATAATTTTTAAAATTTTATTTACAAATAAAGACACCTGATTATTAAATAATTAGCAAAATTATTAATGATTAGATACACTGTGAGTATATGTGGGCGAACGATTATCGGTCAAATATTTTCTACTGAATTATAGAAGCCATATTATTGTACTATAAAAACACAGAAAAACAAAAAACACAAATTTTCACAAAACACAAATGCTTGAAAATAACTACGATTTTCAGACTTGATCAGAAATATTAATATTTCTTTTCGAAACACAAATGATGAAAAAAACCGGAATATTAACTATTCCGGTTTTGTATTTATGTTGAAGAAAATTATATTTTAAAATAATTCTTTTCTAATAATATTCTGAGAACGTTCTGGTCCTACTGAAACCAAATAAACATTAATCCCTAAATGCTCCTCTATGAATTCGATATATTTTTTCGCATTCAAAGGAAGTTCATCATAAGTTCTTGCATTGGTAATATCTTCATCCCAGCCTTCCAATTCTTCATAGATTGGTTCGTAGTCATATAATTTAGTCGTAGAAGAAGTAAAATAATCGATGATTTTCCCGTCTTCTGTTTTATATTTCGTAGCGATTTTCAAAGGATGGATTCCTGTAAGAACGTCCAACTTGGTAATTACCAAATTATTAATTCCATTAATCATACAAGCGTGCTTAAGAGAAACCAAGTCTAACCAACCAGTTCTTCTTGGTCTTCCTGTTGTAGCCCCAAACTCGAAACCAATTTGTCTGATTTTCTCTCCTAACTCATTATCCAATTCTGTTGGAAAAGGCCCGTTTCCAACTCTTGTTGTATAAGCTTTTGCAACACCAATTAGATTTTGCAATGCCGTTGGAGGAACACCTGCGCCTGTACAAACACCACCTGTAGAAGGCGAAGATGAAGTTACAAACGGATAAGTTCCGAAATCGATATCTAACATCAAAGCTTGAGCACCTTCAAACAAAATATTTTTACCATCCTGGATCGCTTCATTGATTTCCAATTCTGTATCAACAATTCTATCTTTCAGTCTTTCTCCCAAAGCTAAAAACTCCTGATAAATTTCTTCAACATCCAAACCTGGCTTTTCAAAATATTTTTCAAAAAGGGAATTCTTTACCTTTAAATTTTTCTCGATTTTTTCTCTTAGAACTTCAGGATTCAAAAGATCAATCATTCTGATTCCGACTCTAGCGATTTTATCTTCATAACAAGGACCAATTCCTTTTTTGGTAGTTCCAATCTGGGTTCCGCCTTGTTCTTCTTCTCTATAAGTATCTAGTAAAATGTGATAAGGCATTATCACGTGCGCTCTTCTGCTGATGAAAACGTGATCCGTTTTCAAGCCTTTGCTCTCTATCTGCTCGATTTCTTTAATGAAAGCCTTTGGGTTTACAACCACACCGTTAGCAATGATACACTTCCCTTTACATTGCAAAACGCCTGAAGGCAAAAGGTGCAGAACAAATTTTTCTTCTCCAACATAAACGGTATGACCAGCATTATCACCACCCTGGAAACGGACAACATAGTCTGATTTGGCTGATAAAACATCCGTTATTTTTCCTTTCCCTTCATCTCCATACTGGAGACCTACAACTACGTAAGTTGACATATTTTTTACTTTTTTTAGATTATTTACAAAGTTATACTATATATATGGCTTAGCAAAATCAAAGAAAATAAAAAACCCTCTTACTATGAATAAGAGGGCAAAAACACAAATGATGAAAAAAATTATAAATGCATCGCTGCATCTACAATACAATTTTCGGTACAAAAATCGTACAATTTTTACAATTTCCAATAAAAAAAGAAAACTTTATTTCAAAAAATTAATTATATTTTAATATTAGGTTAAATTAAATAAAAATATAAACTTACTTATACATATTATATATTTTTATCAACTCAAATCTATCAATTCGAAAGAACAATAATATATTAAATAAAAAATCAATCAGAACTCTATCATTATTTAAAAAAAACGAAAAAATATCCTAAAAATAAAAATAAATAAGAAATATTTAAATCTAAATTAAAAAATAGTTTTAATTTTAAATCAGCAAATATACTTTTGCTATATAATTTTAATTAAAACCGAAATAAATATTATAAAAGATGTGCGGAATTGTATGTGTATTTGATACAAAACAAAAGAATGAAGTTATAAGACCTCAAATATTAGAAATGTCTAAAAAAATTAGACACCGTGGTCCGGATTGGTCAGGAATCTACCAGCACGACAATGTGATTTTCTCTCACGAGAGACTGGCTATTGTAGATCCTACTTCCGGAAAACAACCATTATTTACAAAAGATAAAAAAGTTGCATTAGCAGTCAACGGCGAGATATATAATCATCAGGAATTGAGATCAGAATTTCCTGATTACGAGTTTTTGACTCAATCTGATTGTGAAGTTATTTTAGCTTTATACAGAAGAGAAGGAAAAAATTTCCTGGAAAAACTGAACGGAATTTTCGCTTTCGCCCTATATGATGAAGAAAATGACGCTTACCTCATCGGAAGAGACCATATGGGAATTGTTCCTTTATATATGGGTTGGGACAAGAACGGTAGTTTCTACGTAGCTTCTGAATTGAAGTCCTTGGAAGGTGTTTGTAATAAAATAGAAGAATTCCTGCCAGGTCATTTTCTTTATAGCAAAGATGGGCAGGAATTACAGCAATGGTACAAAAGAGACTGGACAGACTTTGACAATGTAAAAGATAACGAAACCGATATAGCTGCCATTAGAAAAGGACTGGAAGATGCGGTTCACAGACAACTGATGAGCGATGTTCCTTATGGTGTTTTACTTTCCGGTGGTTTGGACTCTTCTATTATCGCGGCTGTAACTGCAAAATTTGCAAGACAAAGAATAGAAAGTGGTGACACTCAGGAAGCTTGGTATCCAAGATTACACAGTTTTGCTGTAGGTTTGGAAGGTTCGCCTGATTTGACAGCTGCGAGAAAAGCAGCAGATCATATCGGTTCTGTTCACCACGAAATCAAATATACTGTTCAGGAAGGCTTGGATGCGATAAAAGATGTGATCTATCATTTGGAGACTTATGATGTTACCACCATCAGAGCTTCTACTCCAATGTATCTTTTAGCCAGAGTAATCAAATCTATGGGGATAAAAATGGTGCTTTCAGGCGAAGGTTCGGACGAATTATTCGGAGGTTATTTGTATTTCCACAAAGCGCCTTCTGCTCAAGCTTTCCACGAAGAAACTGTTAGAAAATTAGGAAAACTTCATCTTTACGATTGCTTAAGAGCCAACAAATCGCTGATGGCTTGGGGAATCGAGGGCAGAGTTCCTTTTCTTGACAAAGAATTTATGGATGTAGCGATGACCATCAATCCAAAAGATAAAATGGTAACACCCGAAAGAATGGAAAAATGGGTTCTTAGAAAAGCTTATGAAGATATTTTACCTGAAAGTATTGCGTGGAGACAGAAAGAGCAGTTCAGTGATGGTGTTGGTTATTCCTGGATTGATACTTTGAAACAAGTAGCAGAAGATGAAGTGACGGATGAAATGATGGCAAATGCGAAATTCAGATTCCCGATTAACGTTCCGATGAGCAAAGAAGAATACAGATACAGAACGATTTTCGAAAGTCACTTCCCAAGTGATTCTGCAGCAAGTTGTGTGCCTTCTGTCCCTTCTGTGGCTTGTTCTACGCCTGTTGCTTTGGAATGGGATGAAGCTTTCAAAAAAATGAACGATCCAAGCGGAAGAGCAGTGAAAGTTCACGAGACGGCTTATTAGAAATTATTTAAACTAACTATACTAACTACAAAGGAAAACCACAAGCCTAGGCTTGTGGTTTTTTGTTTATTGTAATTTAATTAAACCTTAAGATAATAAACACTCAACAAACTTTATATAATAATCTTAAAAAAACGGATAAAGAAAACCACAAACTTAAGCTTGTGGTTTTTGATTTTTTAATTGTAATTGTTTGGCTCGTTTTTTCCGTCTGTTGGAAATGACTTCTGTTATTTTTCCGCCAATCCAGGAGAATGGGAAGAAAATCAGGAAGATGGATATTTTGTAAAAAACAGGATGGTAAGGATAAATAATAATATCCAGCATCGCAATGAACAACATGATGAAGCCTATCAAAATAGCATAAGCTACTTTGGCATATTTCACAATCATTGCGGTTACCACACCACCGAAGGTCACGCCCAATCCACCAAAAAACAAAAGTGCTATATAAAAAGAATCTTTGCCTTGGACAGACTGCAAGAGCAATTCCCAATGACTAAAAGGTGCAAACTGCTTATAGGTGATCCACGAGGAGTCTATCTTTACCCCAAGTGTGATAATGAGAGCGGCTACCGTAAGACCAGCCAAAACACCTAATGTATTCCTAAGAAAGTTCATCTAGTCTTTGTAAGCAATCATAGAGATTTCTACATCCACATTTTTTGGAAGACAAGACACCTGCACGGTTTCTCTCGCCGGAAATTGATCATTATTAAAATAAGAAGCATAGATCTCATTTACTACTGCAAAATCATCCATATTTTTAAGAAAGATAGAAGCTTTCACAGCATTATCAAAATTCATATCAGCGGCTGTCAAAATCGCTTTCAGGTTTTTCATCACCTGGTGTGTTTCCTTATCAATACCTTCTACCAGCTTTCCAGTTTCCGGATCTACAGGAATCTGACCAGAGATATACAAGGTTCCGTTGACTAAAGTTGCTTGCGAGTAAGGTCCGATAGCAGCCGGAGCGTCTGATGTATGAATGATTGTTTTCATTTCGAGAGTTAAATTTTTACAAAACTATATAAATTAGATGGAAGTTGGAAGCCGGAGGTGAGAAGATTTCCTGATTATGATTAAATAATTTGCAAATGCGACTCTTCTAACTTCAGTTTTTATTTTTCGTTTTTTAAAAAGTACTGTTAGGTTGTGTGAAACTTCTTTCTTTATATTTCACCGCATCTTTCAGGATATTGGCTTTGATTCCGATAAAGAAATCATAGACTTTGTACTGTCCAAAAGGCACCCAATTGAAGGTAATGGTAAAACTACGCTGATCTCTGGAAAACCCAAGTCTTGTGTATCCCAGCTCTTTCCTTTCTATATCATAGTTTGTACTTCCGTTGATATTCCAATAAGGTGTCAGCTTTATACTACCATCCAAACCAAGGGATGCAACTTTGGTACCTAAACGGGAAAGACCTCTTGTGTAGGAATAATTGGCATTCACATTCAGTGTCCAGGTTGGCGAGTAATGGGAATAATTATCATCATCAAAGAAATAATTCTCGTTCCGTATTTCACCTTTCTTTTTATACTTTTTGGAGCCTTCTTCCTTCTTACCAAAAATGGCTTCACTCATCGGGTAAGATAATTGAACATTAATTCCTTGTAAACTGAAATGTCCAAAATTTTCTGTTCTTACACCAACGTCACTTCCTTCGGTAAATACAATTTCATAAGGTTCAATTGTCATACTGGAGTTGACATTCAATTTATTATTAAAGAATGACGACTGCGCACTAACACTGAAAACTGACCATTTATATTTTTCTGCCGCAAAGTTATACCCTCCGGAAATATTAAGATTTTCAAAAATCTTCACTTTTTTTACACCAGTAGAATCTGTTTTGGACTTCACCTTCATCTCCAAATTATTTGAGATATTGAAACCCATAGTTTGCTGAAGTCCGGAAGCTGGCGCACCATAAATCCCACCTTCGAAGATAGAATAAGCTGTCATCTCTCCTCTGGCATTAGAATAATTTTTATAATAACCCCAACTTCTCTCACCGAAATCCGGAGAATAAGAAAAGCTCATACTCGGTGTTATCATATGACGGATTGCTACAATCGGAGAATTTTTGTTGAAGTTTTTCTGACCATACAAAACCGTCTGCAAACTTGCACTTGTGGAAAATGTAGAATAACCAGCAACATTACTTTTATAATTATCCTCCACCAAGTTCGTCAACGGATTGTATCTTTTCTCGAGAGTTTTTGTCGTTAAAACATTATCTGCATTAGCCGATAAAGTAAATGTGAAATATTTGGCTAATGTTGTGTTGGTAGAAAGTGAAAGATTGTTTTTCGCACCCGTTTTCAGGTCTTTCCACATTTCCTGCTTGAAAAGCTTGTCTTCTGTAGTTGTCACATAATTACTCAATGCAAAACCAGTGTTCACGTTGATGTTTTCCAACAATCCGGTTCTTACGCCTGTTTTTGGTTTGAAAAGATAGAACTGGTTAACCGCAATCGTCATATCCGGCAAACGCAAATCTGTAAGACCTGTAGCAAAGTTCTGGTTATAAGCCATACTCGCACTGATGGTCACCGGAAGATTCAGGAATCTTTTGGTAACGTTTACCCTCGATGTTTGTGTTGTGTTCAGAACATTACCGTTGAAAATATAATTGTTGTTAACCGTATTATTATAAAACTTACTGCTCACAACATCCACACTGGCGTTGAAAGTAAAATATGGATTAGCTTTAGAATCCTGAGAATGTCGCCACGCAATTCGGAAAGTTTTGGTTTTAGAATAATCATCTAAACCTTTGATGCCACGAACCGTATAACCGTAATCCGCCGCGAAATTTCCAGAGTAGCGGTATTTTTTGAGATAATTAAGTTCAGGCTTCAAATTCCAGCTTCCTTTGGTGTATAAATCTGAAAGGATTTTCAAATCAAAGTGATCGCCAATAGGCTGGTAATATCCCAAACCATTCAGAAAGAAACCAACATCCTGCCTTTCTCCAAAACTCGGAATCAAAATCCCTGCGGATCTTTTATCAGAAAAAGGAAGAATTGCAAATGGCATAATCAAAGGTGTAGGGACTTGTTCTATGTACATTTGGATGGGACCGGTTACAATCTGCGAACTGTTTTTACCCTTCAAAAGTTTGATGATACGGGCAGACATATGATAATCCGGCAACGAATCTTTTTTCTTCAGAAAGTATTCATCCGTAGTGTACATCCCTCTGCTCATCACAAAAACAGAGTCATTATATTTCTTGGTTTTTTGTGCTACGATAACACCTTCACTCTCTTCCGTTCTGGCGTTGAAAGCTATGGCTTGTTTGGTTTTGATATTATAAATTACCTCGTTGTACTCATATTTTTTACCTGCTTGTGTAGCAATAGCTGGTTTTATAATCTTGCCCTTTTCATCCTGCTCTCCCCTTGCATAGATTTTCCCGGTTTCCCATTCGAATCTGATATAATCTGCATCGATTTGCATATCCTGATAGATAATCTGGGCATTCTTATAAAGAGAGGTTTGCTTGTTGGTAATGGAAGAAGTATTTCGCTTTTCAGCCTTCATTTTTACGATACCTTCCAACTCTTCTTTAGGAAGAATAGTATCTTTTTTCTTTACACCTAAGGAATCTTTGGTTATATTTATAGAGTCACGAATACCACTTTTTCCATCAACATTTTTAGGCACAGTTTGTGATAAAATATTGTTAAAAATTAGGATATTTAAAATTAGTAATATACTTTTGAAAATACTTCGAGCCAATGCAGTCATTCTGAAATTGGGTTCAAAATTAATTAAATTTTAAAGATTAAAATGACCAGCTTCAAATTTTATAATAAAATTTTCTTTCTGTTAACATTTTTTATCGGTTTTAGCAGTATTTATTCACAAAAAAAATTCACTATTGTTCTGGATGCAGGGCACGGTGGAAGCGATATAGGCGCTAATAGATATTATAGCGACATTGGAACTGTTCAAGAAAAAAACGTAACTCTGGGAATCGTTTTGAAACTGGGGAAAATGTTAGAAAAAAATAAGGATTACAAAGTCATCTATACGAGAAAAATAGACGAATATCCTTCTTTAACTACAAGAACAACGCTTGCTAACAGAAGCAAAGCCGACCTTTTCATATCTGTTCACGTCAACTCATCTCCGAGTAAAAGTGCCACAGCTCAAGGAACAGAAACCTTCGTCCAAGGTCCTAATCAAAACAAAGCGAATCTGGATGTTGCAAAAGCAGAAAATGACGTAATTTTCTTAGATGAAAAAGATAGAGAAAACTTCGCATCTTATAATCCAAGTTCTCCGGAATCCTTAATTGCCCTTAAAATTCAGCAAAGCAAATATCTTGAGGCAAGTCTTATCATTGGTGGCTTGGTTGAAGAGAATTTTGTAAAAAAAGATAAAAGAATGTCCCGAGGTGTAAAACAAGAAAACTTACACGTTCTAAGAATGAATGCGATGCCATCTATTCTTATAGAAACCGGATTTGTTAATAATTACGATGACGCTCATTATATTTCAACAGAAGACGGTCAGCAAGCCATTGCCGAAAGTATCTTCAATGCTATTACAAGTTACAAAAAACTTGTAGATAGAAACGTAAAAGAACCTGAGCCGGAAAAACCTGTAGAGCAACCTCTTAAAAACGACTTCAGAATATTATTGATGAGCACACCATCCAGATATACAGAAGATGATCCTGCTCTAAAAGGTTTAAAATACATCTTACCAATTAAAGAAGGCGGATTCTATAAATATTACTATGGAACTACAAACTATGCTTCGGTAAAAGATACCAATCTTAAAACTGCCAGAGATGCCGGATTTAGAAATTCTATGGCCATCAGCTTTGTTCCTAATCAAGCTTTAGGAATGGGTTATTATACTATAGAAGTATATGCCGGAAAAGATAAGTTAGATTCTAAATCTCATATATTGAAGTCTCTTCCAGATATTGTAAGAAATAAAGAGAATGGTATTTTCTATTATACCAACGGTAAGTACAGAACTTTGGAAGACGCTGTAAAATCTCAGAAAGATTTGGAAAGTAAAGGAATCTCCAATACCGTCATCGAGAAAAAATTGAAATAGATAAAAACGATTTGCAAAAAGTAGAGAGTTTCTCTACTTTTGCAGACCGTAAAAAGGAATGGCCTATTCGTCTAGTGGTTAGGACTCAAGATTTTCTTTCTTGCAACAGCGGTTCGATTCCCCTATAGGCTACTTTTGAAAATTAAAATGAAAGTTATTTTAGAATAGCTTTCATTTTTTTTATCTGAAAATCACGATTTTAAAAAAACATCAAAAAAAATATTTTGAATTTTAAAAAAAATCTATACTTTTGCACCGCCTTAGAGGAGAAAAAGATAAGATATACAATCTTAATCATTCAAAAACGATTTTAAATCACAATAACTTCTAAGCAAAATAAAATTTAATTTTAAAAAAGTTTGCAAATTAAAAAATAGTTTTTATCTTTGCACCCACATTTGAACGATATGGCAAATCATAAATCAGCATTAAAGAGAATTAGACAAAACGAAGTAAGAAGACTTCGTAACAGATACTACCACAAAACTGCAAGAACAGCTTTGAAAGCGTTGAGAAACGAAGAAAACAAGGCAGCAGCAGTTGAGCAGTTACCTAAAGTTATCTCTTTATTGGATAAATTAGCTAAGAAGAACATTATTCACAAGAATAAAGCTTCTAACTTAAAAAGTAAATTAACTAAACACGTAAACGGTTTAGCTTAATATAAAGCTTGGCCCGTTCGTCTATCGGTTAGGACCTCAGGTTTTCATCCTGGTAAGAGGGGTTCGATTCCCCTACGGGCTACTTAAAATACCTTCCTTAATTTTTCTGGAGGTATTTTTTTTAAAACATTTAAAATCTGTATTTTTTATTTAGAATATTACAGATAAACAAAAGAAAAATTAACTAGGCCCGTTCGTCTATCGGTTAGGACCTCAGGTTTTCATCCTGGTAAGAGGGGTTCGATTCCCCTACGGGCTACTTAAAAACCTTCAGAAATATCTGAAGGTTTTTGTTTTCTATCTATTCAATCCAAATCTTATCTATACAATCTGCTCGTTTGTCTATTTTTGTTTTGATTAATTATAGAGATTCTTACCTTTGGCAAAAAAAATACATATGTATATTATTATTGCTATCGGCTTAGTCGTACTGACATTGTTTCTTATCAACTCAAAATTATTTGATGGATTACGGACAAGAAAAACCAGAAGTTTCGAATTTTTCATTTCTTTGATTTCAACCTTTACAGGTTTCTTTATTGCGTTAAGTCTTAATACTATTTTGTCTGACATCAATCAAAAGAAAAATCTGGTGAAGGTCTTGGATGCAACTAATCTCTCTTTGGAAAATAGTGAAATGAAAACGCAAGGAATGTATCTGAACGCTGCTAAAAAAGGCGCAGACATCAATGAAATCATTCAGTATGCGCCGGTTGAGATTCCAAAACTGTATACTAATCTGGAAACAAATTCTCTTGTTAGCGATTATTTTCTGTCGAATGCTTTTCAGGCATACATTTTGTGTAACGACAATCTGCAAACTTTTGTAAAAAGCGCTAATGCAAGCAATGCAACATCAGAAAAGAAAATCCTGATTTTAGAAAAGTATCTGGCTTATCTCAATCTGGCAAAGCAAATCAATACATTAGAAATAAAAAGATTGAATGGAGACATTTCTCAGTCCGATGAAGACCAAGAGTTGCAAAAATTAACTCAACAAATAAAGAACAATTAACAAATGAAAAAAACACTTTTGACACTGGCTCTAGCAGGTATTGTGATGACGGCCAACAGTTGTAAAAAAAATGACGATTCTACAACAAAGATAGATTTCACCCAATCTTATGAAGATGCAGCTTTAGCATTGTCTAACGCTCAGAAAAATTACGAAGCGGCTTTGGCAACTAATGATCCAGTAAAAATAGAAGCAGCTAAGAAAGAATTACAGGCAGCACAGCAAAAATATGTAGAAAGTAAAAATACTTATGTTGCAGAAGGCGGAACTGTAAAACCTGAGTACGAAAACTATCTGACAACTTCTACCCAAGCATTAGGAGCAAAGGCTTCTGAAGCGATTGGAAACGTTGTGAAGGGTTCAGACAGCATCATCAGCGGAACGGTTGCCAATGCTGTAGAAAACAAAACTACCGAGGTTAAAAACAAGCTGAATGCTGAAAAGACGAAGATTACAGATGAAACTAAAAAAACAGTTGCTGATGTAAAGGCTTCTGCCAATAAAACCAAAGAAGATTTCAAAAAGTCTGCTGAAGAGACTAAAAAATCAGCGAATGAAGAAATTGATAAGGCAAAGCAAAGTCTTAACAATCTTTTGAATAAATAATTACACCAAATCAAACACTATATTTCAAAAAGCCCTCAGAAATTTCTGGGGATTTTTTACTTTTACATTAATTATTGAAAAGCAATGAAAATCCTAATCATCAACGGACCTAATCTCAATTTACTTGGAACTCGTGAACCGGAAATATACGGTTCTATTTCTATGGAAGATTATCTGAATGAAATAAAAAATGAATTCTCTTCTGATGAAATTACATATTATCAATCCAATATAGAAGGCGAATTGATTAACCGTTTGCAGGAAGATGATTTCAAAGCTGTCATTATTAATCCAGGTGCTTTTACCCATTATTCTTATGCGATTTCGGATTGTCTTAAGAATATCAACAAGCCGAAGGTTGAAGTTCACATCAGCAATATTTATAAACGTGAGGAATTCCGAAAGAAATCTGTGACGGCGGAAAGCTGCGATGCGGTGGTTTCCGGATTTGGAATGAAAGGTTATAAACTAGCTATCTTAAGTTTAAAATAATCACCACATAGGCACATAGATTTTCATTAATCATAAAATAAAAAAGAGAAAATAGTTGATTGTTCTATTTTCTCTTTTTTTAGTATTAAGACAATAGTTAAAATTCTATGTGCCTTCGTGGTAAAATTTATCTATTCTATTTTAACAAAAAACTTACCGACCGGCGTTCCTTCTGCCATATTGCTTTTGGCCAATATCAGCCAATATTCGCCTTTCTGTTTGGTATCATATTCAATGGTTGGTCCGAATGGCCCGTCGAAGGTATTGTCCGGCATTCTGATTTGATTGAATCTCAAATTCATTGGTTTTTCTGTTTTGATGTAACCTTTGATTTTGGGTTGATTGACATTTTCTAATCGCAAAATCAATTGATCATTTGGGTTTGTAATTTCGAGATTCAATCGGATTGGCATTTTTGAGGCGTCGACTGTGACAATATTTTGATTGGATTCTTTTTCGGTTTTAAGAATTGTTGAAAGTGAATCAACCGGTTTTTCAATCGTGGTAACAGTATCTACTTTCTGTTCTTTGATTTCCGGCTCTTTTTTACAGGCAACCAAAAATAATGGAATCAAAGCCAAATATTTTAAGGAATGAATTGCAGCAGCCCGACTTATCTCTGATTTTATATTTATTTTATTTGAATCGATGAATCTCATTCCTCGATTTGAGCGGAAATCCTTTTTACGCAACGAAGTGTAGTGAGAAGATTGGGAGCGGAAGGCGGATAAACTGCTCAAATTATTATTGTTTTCCGATTTTAATGAATTCATTTGGTAGTATTTTTATTGTTAAATGGAATAATTAATCTTAGTTCTTTTCAGAATTAATATCAATCGTTTCATAATATAAAATTTTTGAGAGAAAGGTTTCTTTTTGATAAGATTCTATTCTTTCAATTAGTTGATTTTTCATTTCAGAATTTCCAGTTTTCTCGGCATAATCCAGCAAAATTTGTTCATTATAATTGATGGAAAATAAGTGGTAATTTTCTGCAAAATCCTTTCTTTTGATGTTATTGGACGTGATAATCAAGCCCCAATTGACGTAACTGCAAACCAAAATCAAGCCATAACAAGCCCAAAACATCTTGTTGAAAAGGAAAGCGTTGGTCTTCTTTTTCTGGATTTTGATGAATGTGAAAATCAGACCAATCAAAGCCATTGCCAAGAAAGCATAAACACCGAGACGTTTGTAAGTCAAACCGTAATTGATGATATATTCTGAATTTTTAAGGGAAGCTGAGATTATCAGAACAGCATTCAAAACAATCCAAATCTTGGCAGAAATTTTCAGAGATTTTGCTTTGTCATCGAAATTAAATCCTTTTTTAAAATAGAACAGAATCACGAGAATCGCCATCACGATTGACATTATCACAGCATTGACACGTTCGTGTGTTTCGGCACTCAATCCATCAGCTGACTTTGTAGCTTCGAAAAATTGTTCATAATTGTAAGTCGCAATGAAAACCAAAAGAAGAATGTTAAGCGCAGAAAAAGAAATCAACCCGCTGGTTCTTTCGGAATCGATATCGAGGAAAGAAAATGTGGGTTTTTGAATTTTGACTAAACCAGAAAAATCGTCATTCAAATAATGATTTTGTCTGAAAATGAATCGCTCGACTCCGAAATTCCAGAAAATAAAACCAATGTAAAATCCGACAATTGCCAAGACAATAAAAGTTAAAGGTTGAAACTCGAGTTCGGAATCTCTGAACAGATTCGCAAAATGGTCGCTTCCGAAAGCATATATAAAAAAGAAAATGGTCACAAAAAATGCAGGAATCAAAATAAAAGTAATGAATTTTTTTCCAAAGCTTTTGCCTTCTTTCGGCTTTTCGTACCATTGCTCTATGTTGAAAACTCTTCCCAAGAATGTGAAGAGATTCAACAATAGAACTTCAATATATAGAAATGGTTTTAGTTTCGGATAAGTTCCTTTGAACCTCAATAAAAATAATGACACAAAAACTGCAGTAAACGAAATAGCGTCGCCAAACCAAGCAAAAGCTAATGATGAAAGAATAGAGGTTACAAAAAGAGTTAGAAACATTCGGCTTTTGGATTCTGGTTTAGTTTGAATGTAAGTTAAGATACTTAGAAAAATCCCGAAGATTCCTAGATTGAGCGCAATATATTCTTTGTAAAAAAGAATGATAACTGCCAAAACTGTGACAAAGATCAAATGATGTTTTTTCATAATTATGATGTTTTATTATTTGAATTAAATCAGTACAAAACCACTGTTTCTCTTTGGTTAATAAAATCTTTCACATTTTCGAAATTCTGAAAAAGTAATTCTTCAAAATCCCAATGATAGAAAGGTCTCATACGTTTTCCTTTCCTGTAAGCCTGCAAATAAATCCTGAAATATTCCGGAAGAATAAGGCTTCCTAAAAATATGGCAGCAAGGAGATGAGCATTCATTTTTCCGTTTCCTAAAAGCAAAAACTGCATTGCAATTTCTTCTTCGAACTTGGTTCCACAATCCGTGAGCAAATGATGAACATCGTGATTTTCCATTTTTGGAATCATTGTAAAGCCGCGCTTTTTGTAGAATTCGCCAAGTTTTCTGCCTAATGTATCTTCCTCAAAAGCCAATAATTGCTGTTGTGAAAATGCCCATTGTCTTTTCTTTTTTTTAAAATATTTTCGATATAATTTTTGAGTATTGTTGTAAACAAATAATAGAAATTGAATGCGTATTTTTTTCATAATTTTTATTTTAAAATTGAGATTCCGATGAAGTAATAAAGAATTGCAATAGGAATATTGATGAGTAGAATCCTAGCAGATTTGAATGCTTCGTTTTTATACTCCTGCTTAAAAAGTCCGAAAACAATCAGTCCAAAAAATGCTAATAAATTGACAATAGATGCATAAACCAGAAGGAAATAACCCGCAAGTGCAAAATTGGAATTGCCCGAAAAAACATATCCAAAAAGACAAATATTACCCAAAATAAATGAGAGCCAAAAGAGAGATTTACCGATGTACGAAATTTTAGAATTTTTCATAAGTGTTGTTTTGATTTTATATTGATTTCAATGTGAAAAGTGTGATTTCTGGCCTGCAATTGAACCTGACCTGATAAGAATGTCCCAGCGCACGATTGATGTAAAGCATTCGTCCATCTTCCAAATCGATGATTCCGGAAGTATATTTTCTGTTTTCCACAGGCAAAATCAAAGGTGGGAGAAAAGGCGGTTTGCATTGTCCGCCGTGTGTATGTCCAGACAAAATCCAGCCTTGATAATTGTTCCAGACATCCAAATCGCAGACATCGGGATTGTGGCAAAGGACAAGATTAGCTTCATCCGGATTAATGATTTTCGCTAATTTTTCGGGGTGAAAATTAGTTCCCCATAATTCTTCGAAACCATAAATATTGAGTCCAGATAAATTCACTTTTTCATCCCGCAGAACTTGAATCTTGGAAGCTGTCAATATTTTGGAAACCTCATCTGCAACATATTCTTCTCTCCATTCTGCTCCATAATCGTGATTACCAAGAATTGCAGTTGTTCCAAGTTTTCCGTGAACTGCTTCTTTCATTACGGTTTTCAATTGTTCAAATTGTTCAGGATTATCTTCCCAGCAAACAAAATCGCCTGTATAAACCACAAAATCAGGTTTGTAAGCTTTTGCTTGTTTAAAAGAATCGATTAAATAATTCCAATCGAAACGGTTGCCAACGTGCAAATCAGAAATCTGCATCAAGACTTTGTTATGAAGATTGGATGCGAGATTTTTGATTGGTAAATCTTGTTTGACAAACTCCAACATAAACGGTTCAATTTGCCAACTGTAGAATAATGATAATCCTGCTGTTGCTAATAATGATTTTTTGATGAATGATTTTCTGGTCATTAGTTTCTGCATATTTAATTTAAAGTACTTTGAATTACAAAGCAAATTTTCAAAAAAAATCGGGAGTTATCTTCCCAATAATTTTTCTAAGTTATTGATATGTTCTTTGAAAGCATCCCTACCCTTTTGTGTGACACGGTAAGATGTTTTTGGTTTTTTACCTACAAACTCTTTCTTGATTTCTATATATTCAGCTTTTTCGAGAGCGGAACTATGGCTTGCCAAATTTCCGTCGGTGGCATTCAATAAGTTTTTCATTTCGGTAAAATCAACCCAGTCGTTGACCATCAGAACGGACATAATGCCCAATCTTACACGGCTTTCGAATTCTTTGTTGAGTTGATTGATGTTTAACATTTTCTATTAATTATTGATTGATTTCCACTTTCCTTTTTTGAAAAACATATTTGAATAAGGCTTAGTTTTAAAGACTAAATAAAAACCCCAAGAGCTACTATACAATGTCGGTTCAGATTCTAAAATGAAATTTGGATTTTCATTAATGATTTTCAAATGTGGATTTACACTTCCTTCTATAAATTCAATTTTTCTTCTATAAATCTTTAATACTTTACTTTCGTCTGTAATATATAAATTCAATACATTATCTTTTGTAATTTCGAATCTATAATGATTGTATTGCCAATCAGCATTTTTTCCTTTAAAAAACTCTCTATTAACAATGTATGTTCCATAGAAATCTTCCTTATCTAATTTTCTCTTGCTATATAAAAAATTAGAAATAATAATTAAAATAGCAAATAAACCAACTACAATCCAAATTCCAATAGAAAGCTTTATAATTATTTTTTTCTTTGTTGAATGATAAAGGGATAATAATATAAGAGTTATAAATCCTAATACTAAAAATAGTAATAGAGAAAAAAACATCCACATAGTTTTTATTATAAAATAGAATTAATCATACTTCCTATACATCAAAATCCCATAAAAAATATGCAAGAATCCAAATCCTATTGCCCAGAATATCAATCCCCATCCTAGCCAAAATAAAGCAATAATTCCAAGAATAACTTCGCAAATACCAAGATATTTGACATCACTTAATGTATATCTTTCTGCATTAATTAATGCTAATCCATAAAAAATGAGCATTGACGGCGCAATTAAAGGAAAATAATGATGATACCAAAGTGCGATGCAAAAAAAACCGCCTGCAACTAATGGAATTGCAAAATTGATTAAGAGTCTTTTGGTAATAGAATCCCAAACTTTTAGGTTCTTCTTTTTACTCTTTCTAGCTGTGAAAATATAACCACTAGAAATTGCCAGGACTAAAATTACCAAAGCAACAAAAAATAATTCCTGAGCTAAAGCCGGCGTATAAATGTTTCTTTCTCCATCAAAGTAATCAATTCCCTTTCTCTGGAAAATAAAGTAAACATAAACAGAGCCCAGCAACGCAACAATTCCTGCGACAACACCGGACAAACCGCTCAATGAAATAAATCTCGAACTGCGTTCCATCATCTGACGGATATGCGCTAATTCATCTTGGTAATTTTTCGATTCCATAAAAAGAACTTTGAATTACAAAGTTATAATTTATTTTAAAACTTCAAAATAAATTTTGAAGTTTTTGTATTTTTTTATAAAACTCTAAGTTCCGTAACCTTCTTTCCAATCTTATAAACCGTTCCTCGGAAACCTGCTATAACCTCATCATTCTGATTCTTGATTGTAATATCATAAATAGCCGTTTTTCTGGTATCGTTCAAAAGAATACTTTCTGCAGTTAAAACATCGCCGTTTTTTGCAGCTTTTGTGAAATTAATATAACAATTGAGCGCCACCGCAGCTTCACCACTATTGTTGGAAGAAAATGCCAACGCCGAATCTGCAAAAGCAAATGTAACACCACCGTGAACGGTTCCAAGCCCATTAATCATTTCTGGTTTGATTGGCATTTTTATAAGACAGTAGTTATCTTTGATTTCGATCAGTTCAATTCCAAGCCATTGAGAAAACAAATCTTTCTTAAACATATATTCTGCCGTTTCGCGAGCATTCATAAATTATAATTGATGGTTGATAAATGATTACAGTTCTTTAATCACTAAAATTCTCCGATTCTCCAACACTCAAACTTATTTCCCTTTGTAATTCGGCAATCGTTTTTCGATAAAAGCAGCAACACCTTCCTTAAAATCTTCGGTTTCAGCTGCATCTTGTTGAATGATGGATTCGTAATCTAACTGTTCGTTAAGCGTAAAGTTATATGATTTATTAAAAGCTTTTTTAGTTAGATAAAGTGCTGTTGTTGCCGCGTGGGAAAGCTGTGTCAGAACTTCCATTGATTTCTCCACAAATTCTGAATCTGCAAAAACATCAGCAACCAAACCTATTTTCTTAGCTTCTGTAGCAGGCACTTTTTTTCCCGTAAAAGATAAATAACTTGCCAATTGTCTTCCTACTAATTTTGGTAAATAATAGGTTCCCGCAGTATCCGGAATCAACCCGATGTTGGCGAAAGCAAAAGAGAAATAAGAACTTTCTGTTGCTAAAGTAAAGTCACAAATTGAGGCCAACATTGCTCCTGCTCCAACAGCCGGCCCATTAACTAAAGCAATGACTGGTTTTTTACATTTAACAATTTCGAGAACCAAAGGATTATAATATTCGATAACAAATCTCTGGATGGTTCTGTCATCTTCATCAAAACCTAAAGCTTCTTTCAAATTTTGTCCGGCACAAAAAGCCTTTCCTTTTCCAGCAATAGCAATGCATCTTACGTTATCGTCATTACTGAATTTGTGAACCGCATTTCGCAATTCTCTAAGCATAACTTCGGTAAGGCTGTTATAACTATCGGGCTGATTCAGATAAATCAATTGCAGTTTTCCATCGAATTGGGAATCTATCTCTATTTGTGAATACATAGTTTTTACTTTTTTGATATCAGCAATTTAATATATTTTATTGAAAGCATCGAAGAAATTTCTATTCTGGAAATAACAAAAGCCGACCATTGCTGATCGGCTTTAAAATTTATAAATAAATTGGAATTATTTAACAATTAATTTCTGAGTATAATTCGCTTTAGAAGAAGTTACTTTTAATAGGTAAACTCCTTTTGTCAAATTAACATTGAACTCATTAGTAGATTCACCTGTCGCTGCATTGAACCCTGAAGTATGAACTACTCTACCATTCATATCATAGATTGTCACATTTGCATTGCTTCCTAGATCTTTTGACTTGATAAAGAAGTTTCCACTTGAAGGGTTTGGATAAACTTTGATATTATTAGCATTGAAAGCATTTTCATTCACAGCAAGAACCTGAGCATCTCTTGTACAAACTTCTAAAGCCCAAGAATTGATAACTCCAACATTTCCAGGCGTATTATCTGATGCAAATAATTTCCAAGTTCCTTCTGCATTATGTCCTACAAAAACATTTAATGGCTGAAAAGGTTTTGCGTTACCTGTAACTGGAGACGCACAAGTAATGGTTGTTGCAGCATCAGTAAATTTGGCCGTAATCCCTGAACGAGAACTACACTGATGATCCATTAACAAAGCTGTTGTACCAACTGGACTTTCTATTCCAAAAGATAAATTTGCTGCGTTAGCATGAGTTATATTTGGTGTCACACTGATTTTTGTAATTACTCCTGTATCAGTGATTGATAATGGAGCTTCTACCTTTGGAGATGCAATTGCTGATCCACCAGGACCATCTTTGATATTTACCGGTGCCCCACTGTATGTATAAGTATTACATTCTTCACCCGCCACGCTATAATCAATTACAAAGCTTGGACTTACGGCATAATAAATATTATTAACAGCTTCTACTAAGATATAAGCATTCGTAGCAGAGAAATCATTTGGTATTGTTACCGTCTCAGTTCCATCATTAGGTGTATTATCCAATAATGAAACAAAAGTTTTTCCTCCGTCTTTAGAAATCTTTAGATTAACAGTAGTAGTATTCACAGGTGCAACATTTGTATTTGCTATATCCCAAGTTACAGTAAAACTTCCTCCGGAGATTAATGTTTGACCAAATGTTGGTGCTGTAACTTTAAATGGCCCAGAAGCTGCATTAACAGTAACTGCCATTGCATCTCTCGCAATATTAGGTTCCAATGGATTGTTGTTTCGTAATACCACTCCAAAATTAAGCGTTCTCGCAACACTAGAAACAGATTCCCATCTTGTTGTATACACTCCAGCTAAAACTGTATTAAAATCAGGGAAATATCTATAAGGATTAGCTGTTGGAGGTAATGCTCTGAAATTTGGTCCGGAAGGTTTTGCCAAATAAGCAATACTATTTGTTCCGATTTGAGCTGTTGCGGCCTGATCGGTTTGTTCAAAACTGTATGTATAACCAGCCGTACTAGCATCAGTAGTTGTAGCTTTTACAACAAATGGTGTAGATGCCGGAATAGTGTAATCATTTCCAGCATCTACTGTTGGAGCTGGTAATGCATATGGTACATTTGTTCCACAAGATACACTGTTAATTTTATTTTTAATCTGGTTGAGACTATTATAATGGAAATTATCATGAGAATTATATTGAACATCAAGATTCCCTGTAATACCAGTATAAGCCATTACAGTACTTCCGCTTCCCGGCTCTACTCGCTGATCTAACTGACTACTATAAAAAGTGTAAGTATGCCCGGCTCCCATCTGATGACCCATTTCGTGCGCAACGTAATCTATGTCAAAAGTTGCTCCTTCCGGAAGGTTATGTGATGTCCATCCCCCAGCTTTTAAACTAGAGCCACAAATAACGCCAAGATATGCCGCGCCATTAGCATCCTTTTTATCAACAAGATGCCCAAGATCATACAAAGAGGTTGCACCAGTTCCTAAAGTGGAATTAATACCACTGTTCGCTGTATCTGGTCCTCCTCCACTAGAATAAGGATCAGTACTTGCATTTAGAAATATTAATGATTCTGTTTGTGAAATCAGATTATAATGCAAAGACAAATCTTTTTCAAAAAGAGCATTTAGTCTTGTTGCAGTAGCATTTAGTGCAGCCAATACAACGGCTTTTTTCTCAGCATCAGTTGCTGTAGAGGGAGTTCCCGCTTTATCCAAATGGTACTGAGCAAATTCACCAGTGCAAGATAATGCCAGCCTAAATACATTAGTTCCTGCAGCTTTGTTGGAAACATTTGGTGTTTCTTCTGCAGTTGACCCCGCATCTTTAACAGCACATTCGAATGGGGCATCTTCATTAATATTTTTTTTCTTCTGATTAGAATCAAAAACAACATATGTTCTTTTGTCCGTAGTAAAAGGTTCGATATATTCAGAATGTCCGGAACGCACTACAATTGAAGAGAAACCTTGTGGAGAAACGCTAAATCTTAAATATGCAGACGAATCATCTAAACTTGTTCCAACATAAGATTTGATGTTGGGATATTTTGCCTGAAGATCCTCGGCCATATTGGAATATTCCCAAACTTTAAATCTCTCTAATTTACCATTTGCATTGGGTAAATTAACAACAACACCTTGATTTCCAGAAAATTTATTACTCACAGAAGTTAGTAAATTTTGTAATTTTTGCTGATCCAAATTATAGAGATTATCTGTCTGAAGATAAGCAACACTTTCACTTAGTTTTTGTCTATCAGCAACCTTCGATGTTTTACTCCATTGCGAATAACCTAAAAACGGTAACGCAAAGCCTAGTAATAGTAGATGTTTTTTCATTATAATCTTTTTTGCAAATTATGAATTTTTAACGATAACAACTAATTTTCAATTAATTAAATTAATATTTAACAAATTTGATAATAACTATTCATAAATAATCATTAATAATATTAAAGTTATTATATAAAAAAAGTCAAGACATAAATCTTGACCTCTTGTTTTAATAATTTAAAATATGAATTTACTTTTTAATCAATTTATTCGTAAAGGTATTTCCATTAGCCGTTTTAGTTTGAACAAGATAAACGCCACTTTTCAGATTACTGACATTAACTTTAGATTCATTGGAATTAACTGTTTTCACAAGACTTCCATTGGTTGAATAGATATTGGTTGAGACAATTTTAGTTCCGCTTAAACCTTTGAATTCAAAATAATCCTGAGCAGGATTTGGATAAATTCCTACTTTAGAATTGAAATCAGCATCAGAAACATTCAGGATACCACATTCAGCTTCAAGCTCATATAAACACTCTTGGTTAAGAAGTTGAAACCAATCAAATGTGTTTCCGCCCATTGCCAGACTTTCTCCAACCACACCTTCACCAGTATCGTAATGTGCAGTTGTAGCCCAAGCATTGGCATCAGATTTTGTACTCATCCAGATTCTACCATCTGACATTGTTCCGTTTAACAAAATTGGATTCGCTAACTTTACTTTTACTTTTCTTACGACAAATTCGTGCAAAGGTTCATATCCGACATCTTCATAGGATTCGATTGTGCTGTCAGTAATTTGTAAAATCTGTTGATTTGGGACATTTCTTCTTGGATCTTCTGGGTCTTCCGGCGTAGAGAGAGTATTATCATAAAAGATGAAGTTCACAAAAGTTGGCGGAAGTTTACTAGCCAAAGTCACAACTATACTATTGATTTTAATTGTCTGATTGGCATCTAGAGGAATATCAACAGCTGCTTTTTGTCCGCCATTTCCGATGATGAAAACACCGTTTTGCTCTTCGGTATCATTAATAACAACCGTATTACAAGTTTCTGCTTTTGCCGCTAATTTAGTTTGAGTTTTAACTTCTCCGGATAATGATTTGGAAACAGAATTTCCGTAACCCAGGTTTTGCGAATAGGAAAAAATAGAACCTAGCGCAGATAAAAAAAATACAATTTTCTTCATAATTAATTTTTTAAGATTTTTTAAAATACATTGATATAATCATATCAATCAGAAAAATATTTTATCTCATTGATGAAGTAAATGTATATACTTTAAGAATTAAAAAATAGCATTATACTTTCGAAATATCATATTTTAAAACACAAAAATTAGTTTTAAACCACTGATAAATAAAAGATTAAATATTTTTATGTTTCTTTTCCGCTTCTCTCAAAAAAGCCGAAGGAGAAATCCCCGTAATATTTTTGAAAATCGTTGTGAAAGAACTGTGAGAAGAAAAGCCAGCTTCTTCCGCCAGATAACTTATTTTATAATTGAGAAATTCCGGGCGCTCGTTGATTTGTTTGCAGATATAATTAATGCGAAGTTCGTTGAGATATTGATTGAAGTTTTTCTCTTTATGTTTTTTAATCGTCTCCGAAAGATAGGTCGGATTGGTTTTGAACATCACCGCCAGACTTGCAACTGTCAATTTTGAATTGGTAAATTTCGCAGATTCTTCAAACTTTTCTAATTTCTCAAGAATCATCGTCTCAGCAGAATTTGGGACAGAAAACAAAGGTTTTTCTTTTTCCTCAATTTCAGGTTGTACAATTTTAATAGGCTCAGCAATTTTGCTTATTTCCTGTTTCTCAAGACTGTTAATAAAATTTTGATAAAGGATTTTTTCGTTTTTTCTTTTCTGATTGATATAGAACACACTGATTCCTCCAATCAAAACCAGTAAAACACAACCAATAATTAAAAGATTGTTGTGACTTTCCTTATCTGAAATTTTCTCAAGAAGATTTTTTTGTTCTTCGGAAACGGCTGTATTAATTGCATTGAGATTATCTTTTTTAACATCAGGTTCTAAATCCAGTAACTTTTCAGAATACTCAATATATTTATCGTGATTATTCAAAGCTTTATAAGACGCAATCAGTTTTTTGTACATATCAGCTTTTAGTCTATTGTCTTTAAAAGTCTCTTCTTTGAGAACAACTTCCATAGAATCAATTGCTCTTTGATGTTCATTTTTACCGGCATAAACTTTAGCTAGATTATTATAAATAAAATACTTGAATTCCTTATTTTCATTATCCCGAATCGCTAAAGCTTTATTAAGAAAATATTCCGCCGAATCATTTTGTTTCAGGTAAGCATAAGAAACACCCATATTATAGAACGCTCTACGAAATTGGAAAATGTTTTTTTTATTTGGGTTTCCAATATTTCCTAAAAACTTCAACGCTTTTTGATAATCTTTCTTTGCGACCAAAAAGTTTTCTTTATCCGCTTCCAGATTTCCATATTCGATATACAATCTTGCTGTCAGATAATTCTTTTCATAACCATTCGGAAGTTTATCGACTTCTTGTTTCGACAAATCGAGATAAGGTTTTATTTTCTCAGGAAAGTTGAGAAACGAATATTGATTCGCAATCGAGCCATAGATTTTTGCTTTAAGGTTGGGGTTGCCCAGTTTCTCAGCAATTTCCTTCGCCTTGAAAAGCATTTCAGTGGACTTAGCAAAATCCGGTTTTTTAATTTTAAGATAAGCATCCGCCATTTTCATTCGGACTTCGTACTTTTCTTCGTCAGAAATTGGTTGCCCCAATTTTTGAAGACTTTGTTCGATGATTTGCTCAGGTGAAATTTTACTTTTATCCAAAGTCTCAGCACCAGACAGGTCTTCCTGATTTTGCTTTTGTCCAAAACAAAATAAAATTGTAAAAACAGCAAAGAAAATTAAGACGAGACGATTCAAGGTCAGATTTTTATTCACTCAAATTTATAAATAAAAATCCCGAATTAAAATAATGATGAATTGTTTCCAAAAACATGTTACAAATTGACAATTATTTTTAATCTAAATTCTAAACTTTCGGAAATTTTGTCTCTTCAAATTAACATAAAATTAAACAATTCGGAAATTTTGTCCTTAATTTTTAAAAATTCATCAATAGAATAGTTTTTGTGATTTAGGTTTCAGAATTAAATGATTGATGAAGCATTAAGATTAGAATTAGCAACTTTGATCTTAATGTTTTTTGAAAAAACAAAAATCATTTTTTTCAAATTGATAATTGTATAAATTTTGTACTAATCAATTAACTAGAAACCAACAACAATCAACTAAAAATATTATGAACTTAAACCAATATACTGTAAAATCACAAGAAGCCATCCAGGCTGCGCAACAAGTGGCGATGGAATTTGGCAATCAGCAGATTGAACCTCAACATCTCCTTGAAGGAATTTTTCAGGTAGATGAAAATATATCGCCTTTCTTACTGAAAAAATCTGAAGCAGATGCTACTTTAGTAAGAGAACGCAACCGTGAAAATTTAGAAAAACTTCCCAAAGTACAGGGAGGAAATATTTACCTTTCACAATCGGCAAACAAAGTTTTGCTTGATGCACCCAACATCGCTAAAAAAATGGGCGATGAATATGTAACTATTGAGCATTTATGGCTTTCTTTATTGGAAACCAATTCAGAAGTTTCGAAAATGCTTAAAGATATGGGCGTTACGAAAAACCTTTTGGAAGGCGGAATTAAAGAATTAAGAAAAGGTTCGAAAGCAACTTCTGCAAGTTCGGAAGAGACTTATCAATCTTTAAATAAATATGCAAAAAACTTCAACGAATTAGCCGCGGAAGGAAAATTAGATCCTGTAATCGGGCGTGATGAAGAAATCAGGAGAGTTTTGCAGATCCTTTCAAGAAGAACAAAAAATAATCCGATTCTGATTGGTGAGCCGGGAGTTGGTAAAACGGCCATCGCTGAAGGAATTGCTCACAGAATTATCAGTGGCGACGTTCCTGAAAATCTGATGGATAAGACTTTATATTCATTGGATATGGGAGCTTTAATCGCCGGTGCTAAATACAAAGGTGAGTTTGAAGAGCGTCTGAAATCTGTGGTGAATGAAGTTATTAAATCAGACGGGCAAATCATTCTTTTTATCGACGAGATCCATACTTTGGTGGGAGCCGGGGGCGGTGAAGGTGCGATGGATGCTGCCAATATTTTAAAACCAGCTTTGGCAAGAGGAGAATTAAGAGCTATCGGTGCAACGACTTTAAACGAATATCAAAAATATTTTGAAAAAGATAAAGCGTTGGAAAGACGTTTCCAAAAAGTGATGGTGGAAGAACCGGATACGGAATCAGCCATTTCCATCCTTCGAGGAATTAAAGATAAATATGAAGCTCACCACAAAGTAAGAATCAAAGATGAGGCGATTATTGCAGCCGTGGAAATGTCTCAGCGATATATTTCGGACCGATTTTTACCGGATAAAGCGATTGATTTGATTGATGAAGCTTCTGCGAAATTGAGAATGGAAATCAATTCGAAACCAGAAGAACTGGATGTTCTCGATAGAAAACTGATGCAGATGGAAATTGAATTGGCTGCGATTTCAAGAGAGGGAAATCAGACGAAAATAGATCATTTGAAAGAAGATATTGCAAAAATTTCCGAGCAGAGAAATGAAATCAATGCTAAGTGGCTGAAAGAGAAACAAAAATCTGAAGATTTAACTCAGATTAAAAAAGATATAGAATCTCTGAAATTAGAAGCAGAAAGAGCTTCAAGAGCAGGAGATTATGCAAAAGTTGCGGAAATCCAATATGGAAAACTTCGTGAAAAAGAAGAAGAGCTTTCCAAATTGGAACTCGAGATGCAAAATCATCAGAATGAATTAATTAAAGAAGAAGTAACTTCTGAAAATATCTCTGAAGTGATTGCAAAATGGACAGGAATTCCCGTAACCAAACTCCTTCAATCTGAAAGAGAAAAATTATTAAGTCTTGAAACTGAACTTCATCACAGAGTTGTAGGACAGGATGAAGCCATTACAGCAGTTGCGGATGCCATTAGAAGAAACAGAGCAGGATTAAGTGACGATAAAAAGCCAATCGGTTCGTTCCTGTTTTTAGGAACCACCGGAGTCGGAAAAACCGAGCTTGCAAAGGCATTAGCAGAGTTTTTATTTGATGACGAAAATAATATGACGAGAATTGATATGAGTGAATATCAGGAACGTCACAGTGTTTCGAGATTGGTGGGTGCGCCTCCTGGATATGTGGGTTATGATGAAGGCGGTCAGTTGACCGAAGCGGTACGAAGAAGACCTTATTCTGTGGTACTTTTGGATGAGATTGAAAAAGCGCATCCTGATGTTTTCAACACGTTGTTACAGGTTTTGGATGACGGTCGTTTGACGGACAATAAAGGTAGAGTCGTGAATTTCAAAAACTCGATTATCATTATGACTTCGAATTTAGGTTCACATTTGATTCAGGAGAATTTTGAAAATATTACTGATGAAAATCAGGATGAAATTGTTGATAAAACAAAAGATGAGGTCTTTGATTTATTGAAACAGACATTGCGTCCGGAATTCTTGAACAGAATTGACGAGGTGGTATTGTTCCAGCCTTTAAGAAAAAAAGAAATCGGAAAAATTGTAACCTACCAGTTGAGAGGATTCAACGATATGCTGGCAAAACGAAATATCATTATGACCGCAACTCAGGACGCCGTAGATTATCTGATGAATAAAGGGTACGATCCTGTTTTTGGAGCAAGACCATTGAAGAGAGTGATTCAGCAGGAAGTTCTGAATAAATTATCCAGAGAGATCCTTGCAGGAACCGTAAATGACGGTGACAGAATCACTTTGGATTATTTCGAGGAAACAGGTTTGGTTTTCAGACCGGTGGAATAAGAGTTAAATTTTTCTTCATATTAAATACTATTTTAAACAAGAAAACCTCAGCTGATTTGCTGAGGTTTTTGTTTGTCATAATCCCAATGTAACAAAATTATCGTTTATGTGTCATTTTAATAAGAAGAAAAATTATTTTTATGAAAAGAGTTATATGTTCCATTGTTGTTTTATGTAGTATTTCAATATTTTCTCAGGAAATAAAATCTGATAGTATCAAAGAAACTAAGGAAATTCAGGAAGTTATTTTAAAATCCCAGCGAAAGAAACAATACTCGGACAAAGCTGTTTATACTTTTGACAAGGAAGCTTTGGAAAAAGCCAGATATGCAAAAGATTTGATAAAAACCTTGCCCGAATTACAACTAGACCCTATTTCCAATACACTGAAAAGTACAAAAGGTGGAACAACTCTTTTCCTTATCAACGGAATTGAAGCCAGCGATATGCAAATCCGGAGTGTACAACCTTCCGAAGTGGTAAAAGTAGAATATTATGACATCCCTCCGGCAAGATGGGCAACAAGAGCCGACCAGGTAGTGAACCTCATCACAAGAAATCCGGAAACGGGCTATGTCTTTGGAGCTGATACAACTACAGCCTTCAACACAGGTTTTGTAAATGGCTCCGCTTATGGAAATTACACAAAAGGTAAAAACGATTTCGGATTGGAGTATTCCATCAACCTGAGAAATTATAATAATCGAACTGTCAAAAGTATTTACGACTACAATCTGAATGATTTTCACTATCGTTCAGAAGAAGGCAAAAGAGACCATTTCGGTTACACTTATCAGAATGTTGTATTGAGATACACACTTTCTGTTCCTGAAAAATATGTATTTCAGACAAAAGTGAATTTAGACTTTTTTACCAGCTTCATAAAAGGAAAGGGACAAAGTATTTTTTACAAAGACGATATTACCGAACAACACGGAATGTTCAAAAATGGAAACTCCAGTTATAAAAAGCCAACCTTGGATTTATATTTTTCTAAAAATATAGGTAAGAAAGACGAACTCAGCATTAATTTGGTGGGTTCGTCTTTCACGACCAATAATTCAGAATTGGCAAAAGAGTGGGATTTGAGTTCGGGTAACTCTGTGTATGACAATGATATGAACCTGAAAGCAAAGCAGAGCGGGATTGTTGGCGAGATTGCACACGTCCACACATTTGAAAAAGGGAAATTATCATCCGGATATAGAATCTCTAATACTTCTATTTCTAATGAACTGCAGAATCTGGAAGGTTTTTCAGAATATCGTGTTAATTATCTGGAGCAATATCTTTATACAGAATATTCTGGCAAAATCAACAAATTCTCTTACAGATTGGGAGCCGGACTGACCAACATCCATAACAAAAGTGCAGAAAACGTGGATGATGAATGGACAATTACTCCAAAAATTATTTTGAGTTATTCTATCAACAACAATCAAAGCCTACGTTTTACCAGCAGTTACAAACCACAAAGCCCGGGAAGTTCCGCACTCAGCAGTAATGTTGTTCAGATGGCGCCGAATATTGTTCAACGAGGGAATCCTTTTCTGAAAACAGCCCAACGATGGGGAAATAACTTGATTTATTCTTATAATAACAAGTACTTCGATTTCAATGCCAATCTGTTTTATTGGTATAACAACAGAGCTATCAATCAATATTATGTCCTTGACGAGGCACTCGGCGGATATGCTTTAACTTACGAGAATGCGAAAAATTCTCAGCAATATGGAGTTCAGCTTACCGGTTCATACAAACCTTTCGGAAATAGCTTACTTGTCATAAAAACACAAATTTCACCAGCATCCGAAACCATAAAAACAAGCGACGGAAAATTGATTAAAAACAATTATATCGGGAACAACTTCACTCTGTCGTCAGAATACAAATCGTTTAGCATTCAGTATGAATTCAATATTCCTGTGTATAATCTGAATGGTGCTTTTTTGAGTACGAATGAAAATGCCAGCCATCTTTTTGCAAGCTATAAGCTGAAGGAATGGACTTTCACGACAGGAATGTATTGGCTCGGAATGCCTTCGGATTACAAAACCAAAAGTCTGCCGGAAAGCGTGGTCAACTATTCCCGACACAATCAAATCTGGAATAACAAGTCTATGCTCATCCTTGGTTTAAGCTACGATTTCTCTAAAGGTAAAAAGAATCAAATAGACAAAAAACTGAATAACAGCACTGCTCCTGCAGCAACTTTTTAAAAAATCAGGAGAGTATAAAGAGACAGACCTGATTTTTAGATTTGTGGAAAAGGGTTAAATTAATTTTCAATAAAAAAGAAAACCTCAGCTATTTTGGCTGAGGTTTTTGATTTTAAATGTAATGTTTTTAGTTCTTAATAAATTTAGAACTTAGATTTCCAATTTTATAAATATAGTTTCCTTTAGGAAGATTCTCAACATCTACAGATATTCTATTTTCATTAATATTGAAACTTTTGCTTACAACCATTTTTCCAGAAGCATCATAAATCTCAACCTTATTTGCTCCATTTCCAGGATTGAAAACATTTAAAATCTTATTTGTTGGAATAGGGAAAGCAGATAGTGTCCTTTGATACTCAATCTCTTTTGAAGCAAGAGATGATGAAGGTAAGGTATAAACCTCACTAGCATTTGCAGTGTTTAGTAAAACTAATTTATTTTTATTAACTGTTTTATCCGTAAACAATTCAATATCATAATCGTAATAAGTATTATCAAAATTTTTAATAATAACCCCATCTTCATTGATGACTTGAAATCTATACTGTTCATTACCATAAAAAGCAATTAGAATTTCTAGTTTATCATCATTATTAAAAATATGTTTAGAGATTACAAAATCGAAATTATCTGCCGTAGGAAAAGAAACAGTACTAAATCCCATTGGACTTTGCACATTAATAGTTTTATACAAAGAATAATCTGAATTATATATATTTATAATATTTGATTCAAATTTTGTTGTAAAATAAAATGTTTGATTTTCATTTTTATAAACTTTAGCTGTTTCTCCCGCTGGAAAAACGTGCTCTAATGTAATTTGCCCAAAAGAAAAATTAGCTACTGCAATTGCTAGCGAGAATAGGAGTTTTTTCATAGTTTATTAATTTATTTAATCGTGCAAAAATAATCAATCTTTATTAAAATCCTTTACGGAAAAGCCACAATTTATCGTAATTTCACCCTACAAATCCTTAATATTAAAACAACAAAAAAACCTCAGCCAAATCAGCTGAGGTTTTTTCTTTTATTGTTACGAAAATCTTATTTGATATTTACCAATTCTACATCAAAGATAATCGTAGAACCTCCTGGAATTGCGCCTCCAGCACCTTGGTCTCCATAAGCCAAATCCGAAGGAATGTAAAATCTGTACTTAGCCCCTTTGCTCATCAGCTGAATTCCTTCTGTCCAACCTGGGATTACAGCACCCAGATTGATATCCGCTGGCGCACCACCATTTTTATCGGTAGAATCGAAAACAGTTCCATCGAGCAATTTTCCGGTATATTTTACCTGTACAACATCAGATGCTTTTGGTTTTGTTTTACCATCACCTTCCTGCAGCACTTCATATTGTAAACCAGAAGCAGTAGTTTTCACTTTTGGGTTAGTCTTATTTTTCGCAAGAAACTCCAGACCTTTTTTCTTATTTTCAGAGCCTTGCGCACTTGCTTCGGATTGTTTCTTTTGATGTTGCTTCATCATAAAATCTTGCATAAAGCTGTTCATCTCTTCAGCTGGCAACATCTTTTTCTTCGTGCTGTCCATTTCCTCTTTGATACCTTGAGCCAAAAGTTCTGCATCTACTTTGAAGCCTTCTTGTTTCATATTTTGAGCGATGCTCATTCCTATGTAATAAGAGGCTTTTTGCTCGTCGGTATATTTGCTGTCATCTTTTTTATCTCCTTCCTTAGCACAAGAAATAATACTAAGTGTTGCTATGCAAAACAATGCAATAGTCTGTCTTTTCATTTTATAATTTATGATTAATGAATTAATGGCTACAAATCTATTGTTTATTAAAGAAACTTCCTACTGCAAAGAATTTTATGAATAAAAATTTTTCGAATTATCATTAGGAATATAAATCAAAAAAACCTCAGCTGGATTTTGGCTAAGGTTTTTTGATTTATTTAAAGTCTCTTTTAGTTCTTAATAAACTTAGAACTCACATTTCCAATTTTATAAACATAAGTTCCTTTTGGCAAGTTTTCTACATTAATAGAAATTCTATTTTCATTGATATTAAAACTTTTACTCACCACAGTTTTTCCAGAAACATCATAAACCTCAACTTTATTCGCTCCATTTTGTGGATTGATAATGTTTAAAGTTTTATTGGTAGGGATTGGGAATGCAGATAGTTTTGTTAAAGAGTTAATTTCTTTTGTTGTTAGTTCCGATGTCGGTAAAGAATATATATCAAATTGATATCCATAAGGCTCATTTATGTAGTTTTCAACTTGCAACTTATTTTTATTTGTTGTAGAATCGTGAAAAACAAAATAGTTGTCGTTGAAATTTACTGTACCTGCATTTGGAGTAAAATCTTTTAATAATTGCCCATCTTCATTAATAAGTAAAAGTTTTTTATAAGCTTTTTGATTTGCATTATCAAAATAATAAGTACTTAACATAAACTCATATTTATCATCCAGATTAAAAATATGTTTTGAAATTGAATAATAACTTCCTTCAAAAAAATTACCTCCTATCCAAACTTCTCCATAATTTGAAGGTAATGGGATGTTAACTAATTTCCTTAGGCTATAATCAGAATTATATATTGAAAGTGTGTTCTCATTGCTTGCATAGGCTACATAAAACATTTCATTTTCATTTGAATAAGTTCTAACATTACCAGCTGGAAAAGAATGTTCTAAAGTAATCTGTCCAAAAGCAAAATTAGCAGCAACAATAGCTACCGAGAATAAAAGTTTTTTCATAGTTTATATTATATATTTTAATCTCGCAAAATTAATCAAACTTTAATAAAAACTTATACGGAAAACTATAATTCACAATAATACCAACTTAAAGATTCTTCACATTATCCTCAATTGTATAATCCATAAAAATCCCGCCATCCAGATTCACAGATATCATCTCAAGAATCCGAAATCACCTTATCCAAATCCAGCAAAAGATAATTAATATTTTGATTAATAGTCCTCGTTGCAGACTGCATTTGATTCAGCATCGATGCACGATTATGTAAGTCAGACGAACGATAAAGCCCACCGTTTCCAAAATTCACAGACTGATTGGCGGTATTCTCATCGCTGTCAAACTGGTACTGAATCCACCTTTGTTTCATATTCTCGATAATAGAATGTTCTCGGTTTCCCGTAAATTTTTTCTCCGTATACATATACCAAATGAAGGGCGGAAAATTCTTAGACAGTAATTTTTGTTCCCAAATATCACGTAAGAGATTTCGCCCGTGGATGAATTCTACTTTTTTACCTTTCGGGTTAAATGTTGCCAAACCCAATCCTGCACCCAGCAAACCACCGCCAATATTCACAGTATTTTCTAAACCATTATCTTTGATAACACCACCTGCAACAGAGGTTACCGCACCTGTAATAATAGAGAAAAGTATCAATCTATTATTTCGGTTGTCATTCATATTATCAACATAATTGGCCATCTGGGCAACTCTTTCACCTTCGCAGTCAAATTCCGCCGCCACAGCATCCAATTCTGTCAACGCAATACTGATTTTACTGTTGATTTTAGTTTTGAGCTGAACCACTCTCAATTGAGATTTTAGGGTCGAATCTTTTTTGAGATCTATGATTTTCTCTGCTTCGTCAATACTCTCCAGAGCATTCAGAATCAAAATACTTTGGTCAGAAAAATATCGCTTAAGCTTCTGATTGGCTGCAATGATAGAATCAGAATTATAAGATGGAATCTTCTGAGAATAGTTGTACTGCAAAGGCGCTTTACAATAGCTGTCCTTCAAAGTCAGGATATTCTGCTGAATAGTTTTATTCTTCTGTGAAACGCAGGACGAAAAGAATAGCAATATCAATAAAATACCAATATTTTTCATACAAAATCTCTTTTGTAAAACTAAAATTAAAGACTCTTCAAATTATCATCCGGTGTATAATCCATAAAAATCCCACCATCTAGATTCACAGATTTGATTTTCTTCTTTACGGGAATATTCAGACTGGTAGATTTCTGGTCTTTCTCCCAAACAACTGGCGTGAAGTGTCCTTTTTCCGTCGTTCCATCTTCATAAGTCAAAACCACATCAAACGGAATCGCAAATCCACCCACATTATCAACCGTTAAAACCATCTGATTCTTTTCCTGAGAAATAGAATTGATTTTCAAATCAATATAATTATTCGTGTAAAACCAATTATTGAAAAACCAATTCAGATTTTTACCGCAACCTGCGTTCATAGAATTAAAATAATCCCACGGAATCGGGTGTTTTCCATTCCAATTATCCATATAATGATGAAGCGCTTTTTTAAACAGCTCATCACCCAAATAATCCTTCAAAGCTAGATAAGATAATGCTGATTTTACATAAGCATTGTTCCCATAACCCGCACCAGAAAGCTGTGAGCTTAGCGTAATAATTGGTTGATCCTGTTCCGTAGAAGCATCATTGATCCAACGCTTCACACGGAAGTTTTTCATAAATTTATCCGCCGCTTCTTTTCCATTTTCATCAATTCCAATCAGATATTCCAGCATGGTCGCCCAACCCTCATCCATATAAGCATATCGGGTTTCGTTGATTCCCATATAAAAAGGAAAATACGTGTGCGCAATCTCGTGGTCAGCCGTCAGTCTCGCATCCTGCAAATCATCTGGGATACTGGTGTCGTTTATCATCATCGGATATTCCATATCAGCGTAACCTTGGATGGCTGTCATAGCAGGAAAAGGATATTCCACACCTGGCCAGTTATCGGTAAACCATTTCAGGTTATAGCGCATCCAGCCTGTATATTGTTCAAAATCTTTTGCGCCGGCATTGTAAGCAGATTGTACACTTACTCTCTTGGTTTTTAGCTGGACACTTGACGCATCCCAAACGTAGTGATTACTCAATGCAAAACAAAAATCAACAATATGATCAGCTTTGAATTTCCAGACATTCCACTCATTTTGTTTTGTTACTTTCTCGGATTTCATTTCTTCCGCATTCGCAACGTGGATGATTTTGTCAGACTTTAAAGACTCTTTGAAACGTTTCAGATATTCTGGCTGAAGAACTTCATCCGGGTTCAGAAAATCCCCTGTAGACCAAACCACAAAATTCTTAGGCGCAGAAATCGAAAAAGAATAATCATTGAAATCATTATAAAACTCCTGTCTGCCGTTATGCTGCAACATATCCCAACCGTTGTAGTCATCATAAACCGACACTCTCGGGAAAGAGTAGGCTACATAAAAAGTCTCTGGGTCGATTTGCCCTTCTCTTCCACTTTCCTTTGCCAATGGATATTCCCAATCGATTTTGATTTCAGTTTTAGATTTTGACGCCAATGGTTTTGTTAATTTCACGACCTCAACAGTTGACCAGTTATCACTATTGATATTATATTTTTCTCCGTTGATGTAGAAAGATTTAATTTTCAAACCATCCGTCAAAGCATCTTTCGAAGCATAGCCAGCTCTTGCAGATTGTGGTTTGGTCATATTATTTACAAATCTAATCGCTAAGATTTTCAATTCATCAGGACTATTATTAGAATACTGAATCACCTCGGAACCAGAAACAATCTTGGTTTTTGCATCCACTTTAACATTCACATCATAAACCCCTTTGTTTTGCCAATAGTTTTTTCCTGGCTTTCCAGACATATCACGTGTTCCGTTGGCATAAGCTTTTTTAATATTTCTCGGCATATACAATTCCTGCGCAGACATTGTAGCCCCTATCAGCATCAATCCCAATAATAGTTTGTTCATTTTATAACAATTAGAAATCAAAAATAAAAATTTAAAATGAAAAGATAATTTTCGGAATTCCAGAAAAAATTCAAAGCATCTCATTTTCAGCAAATAAAATCAATCCAAACAAACGATTAATTAAATATTATTCAATACATTTAATTAATTTCTAAATATTTTTTAAAAAAAATAAATAATTAATGCAAAAAATATATACATTTGATTAAAATTTTAAAAATATAACCCCATGAAGAAAACTTTTTTTTACCTAGCTACAGCCATTGCATTGACTGCCTGTACTCAAAACTCTGAAACCGAAACTTTGGCAGAGGAAAATTCTACAACCACCGTAGCCGCAAGAAGGTCTTGTCCTTCTGAAGAAATCAGACAACAATTACTAAGTACAGATGCCAGTGCGAGAGCAAGATACGCTAAAATAGAAGCGGGACTTCAATCTTTTATTACTTCGGGAAAGGTTTTAGCAGATGGTTCCGTAGATATTCCGGTTGTAGTTAATGTATTGTACAAGTCATCTGCAGAAAATATTTCTGATGCGAGAATTGCTGAACAAATTGCTATTCTTAATGCTGATTTTGCAGGAACTAATACGGATGCGACTAAAATCCCCACAGAATTCTCAGGAATTAAAGCTGGTGATACTCAGGTGAGATTTCATCTTGTAAAAACCGTAAGAAAAGCTACCACTAAAACAAAATGGGGCACTAATGATGCTATGAAAAAATCATCTTCGGGTGGAATTGATGCAACTAGTCCATCTAATTATTTCAATCTTTGGGTTGTTGGAAATATGGGTGGAATTCTTGGATATGCAACATTTCCAGAATCTGCAGGACTTTGGAACGATGGTGTTGTAATCGCAGCGCCCTATTTTGGAAAAACTGGTGCTACAGCGCCTTATAATCTTGGGAGAACCGCAACACACGAAGTTGGACATTATCTTAACTTAAGACATATCTGGGGCGATGCATCTTGTGGAAATGATCTCGTTGCTGATACACCGACACAAACTGGTGCTAATTATGGAAAACCAACCTATCCATTATATAACACTTGCAGCGGAACTTCTAGATCTGTAATGTTTATGAATTATATGGATTACGTGGATGATGCTGCGATGTTTATGTTCTCTGCTGGTCAGAAAGCAAGATCTCAATCTGTATTGACTTCCAGTGGAGCCAGATCTGGTTTAAGAGTATACTAACTAACTATTTAATTATTTCAAGCTGTTTTCACCTTTTGGTAAAAACAGCTTTTTTGTTTTAAATATCGTTATTAATGAATTAAATATTAATTTTACAAATATTAATTTCTCAAAAAGAGACAAAAAGTTTTCTCATGAAAAAATACTTCCTTTCCTTCTTGTTTTTAATTTTAGCGACTAGCATTTCTGCCCAGAAAAACATAGAGCAAAAAGTCAATGAACTGATTTCTAAAATGACTCTGGAAGAAAAAGCCGGACAACTCGTACAATATAGCGGCTTCGAATATGCGACAGGGCCACAAAACTCTAACTCAAAAAAAGTTTTGGAAGAAATCAAACAAGGAAAAGTCGGTTCTATGCTGAATGTCACAGGCGCAGAAGAAACCAGAGCGTTCCAAAAATTAGCTTTAGAATCCAGATTGAAAATCCCATTGATATTCGGGCAAGATGTGATTCACGGCTTCAGAACGACTTTTCCTGTCAATCTTGGTCAGGCAGCAAGCTGGGATTTGGAAATGATAGAAAAGTCGGAAAGAATCGCAGCGATAGAAGCATCCGCATACGGCATCCAATGGACATTTGCACCAATGGTAGACATCGCAAGAGACCCAAGATGGGGACGTGTAATGGAAGGCTCAGGTGAAGATACTTATCTCGGAACTAAAATCGGATTAGCGAGAATCAGGGGTTTCCAGGGAAAAGGTTTGGGAAATATTGATGCGATAATGGCGTGCGCAAAACATTTCGCAGCTTACGGCGCTGCAGTTGGTGGTAGAGATTACAATTCTGTTGATATGAGTTTGAGACAACTCAATGAAACATATCTACCTCCTTTCAAAGCCGCGGCTGAAGCTGGTGTCGCCACTTTTATGAATTCCTTCAACGATATTAATGGAATTCCTGCAACGGCTAACAAATATATTTTACGAGATTTATTAAAAGGGAAATGGAACTTCAATGGTTTTGTGGTTTCCGATTGGGGAAGTATCGGCGAAATGATAAAGCACGGCTATGCCAAAGACAATGCTGAAGCTGGAGAAAAAGCCATTCTTGCCGGAAGCGATATGGATATGGAAAGCAGAATCTATATGGAACAACTTCCAAAACTCGTAAAAGAAGGAAAAGTGGATATCAAATTTGTGGATGATGCTGTTAGAAGAATTTTAATCAAGAAATTCGAATTGGGCTTGTTTGATGATCCATACAGATTTTCAAATAATGACAGACAAAAACAACAAACCAACAATCTTGAGAACAGAAAATTTGGAAGAGAATTTGGTGCTAAAAGTGTTGTTCTTCTGAAGAATGAAAAGAAACTTCTTCCACTTTCAAAATCTACAAAAACAGTTGCATTGATTGGTCCTTTTGGAAAAGATGCGGTTGCGATGCACGGATTTTGGTCTGTTCCTTTCAAAGATGATGCGCAAAGAATCGTGACTCAGTTTGATGGTATCAAAAATCAATTAGACAAAAACTCAACTTTACTTTACGCCAAAGGTTGTAATGAAAATGACCAGGACAAATCGATGTTTGCAGAAGCCATCGAAACAGCTAAAAAAGCAGATGTCGTGATAATGACGCTTGGCGAAGGACACGCAATGAGTGGCGAAGCGAAAAGCCGAAGCAATATCCATTTCTCGGGCGTTCAGGAAGATTTATTAAAAGAAATTGCTAAAACCGGAAAACCAATTGTATTAATTATTAATGCAGGAAGACCTTTGGTTTTTGATTGGGCGGCGGATAATATTTCGACAATTATTTACAGCTGGTGGTTAGGAACTGAAGCTGGAAATTCTATCGCAGACATTTTATTTGGAAATGTAAATCCAAGTGGAAAACTGCCAATGACATTCCCTAGAACAGAAGGTCAAATCCCTGTTTATTACAACCATTACAATACAGGAAGACCAGCTGAAAAATCAACAGATAGAAACTATGTTTCCGCTTATATCGATTTGAATAACGACCCGAAATTTCCTTTTGGATTCGGATTGAATTATACTGATTTTAAATATTCTAATTTCAATCTGAGTTCTGAAAATCTTAAAGGTGACCAAACTTTAACCATCAATGTGAATGTGGCCAATACAGGAAATTTTGACGGAGAAGAAGTTGTTCAGTTATACATCCGCGACTTATTTGGAAAAGTTGTTAGACCGATTAAAGAATTGAAAGGTTTCCAAAAGATATTCCTGAAAAAAGGAGAAAACAAAACTGTGACTTTCAAATTAACCCCAGAAGATTTGAAATTCTACGATGACGAACTTAATTATGATTGGGAAGCCGGCGAATTTGAAATAATGGTCGGGACTAATTCCAGCGATGTGATGACAAAGAAGATTGTTTGGAATAAATAAGCCTTCTTTATTATTAAAAAACCTTGCAGACTTTGCAAATCAAGTAGATTTTTTCTAAAATGAATCTGCAAAATCTGCTTCATTTGCGAGACAAAAAACAAAATCCTCTTTCAGAGAGGATTTTTTATGCTTATTTCTTAAACTTAATATCCGCTAAAATCGGAAAATGGTCAGACGGATAAAGCAAATTTTCGCGTCGGTCATTAATTGTTCTATTGGACAACACATCAAAACCTTTTACGAAAATATAATCAATTCTCTCTTTCGGAACTGTGTTGACATCAAATGCAGTGAACGTTCCAATTGGTCCATAATGTGGCTTTTTGGAATGGTAAAAAGCATTATCCAAAGACTTCGAAATAATTTTAATCGGTTCCGAATCATCCGTCAAATTGAAATCTCCTGTCAAAGTTAATGGAAGATTTTTTGGATTGAGTTCTTTGACTTTTTCAAGAATCAGTTTTGCAGAATTTACTCTTGCAACATCGCCAACGTGGTCGAAATGCAGGTTCATTGCCAAAAATTGTTTCCCAGTTTTTTTGATTTTGAAAAACGCATAAGTACAAACCCTGTTGTAAGCCGCATCCCAGCCTTTTGAAGGTTTTTCCGGTGTTTCGCTTAACCAGAATGTTCCGGATTTGGTAACTTCCAGTTTATTCTTGTCATAGAAAATCGCCGAATATTCGCCTTGATTTTTTCCGTCGTCTCTTCCAACGCCAACGTAATCATAATCTTTAAGTGTTGTTTTGATATCTGTCATTTGCTGTGGAACCGCTTCCTGAACGCCGAAATAATCCGGATGATAATAATTCATTAGGGCCAAAGCATCTTCTTTTCTTTTATCCCAAGAATTTTCCTTGTCACTTTCCAAAGACAGTCGGATGTTGTAAGTCATTACTTTCAAATCCTGGGAAAAGAAAAGGTTAGACGACAATAATAATCCGAAAAATAATTTCTTCATTTTAAATTTTTATAATTGAATTGATTTTAAATCTATAAAATATTTTTTATTCTCAAGTGCTGAAGCAACATAATCGTTTTAGCATCTTTGATTTCACCCGAGTCAATCATTTCAAGTGCTTTCTCGATGTAAAGTTCCAAAACTTCTATTTCTTCCTGCTCTTCTTCCAGCCCGCCTCCGTCATTGATTTTCATCGATTTGGAATATTCTGCGATGAAGAAATAAAGAATCTCCGTTACCGAACCTGGAGACATATAAACTTCGAACACTTTTTTGATGTCCGAAATTTCATAGCCCAACTCCTCCTCCGTTTCTCTTTTGATGCAATCTTCCGGATTATCTTTGTCTAAAAGTCCAGCACAAGCTTCTATCATCATTCCGTCTTCATTGCCATTGATATAAGTTGGTAAACGAAATTGTTTTGTTAAGATTACAGTTTTCGATTTTTTGTTATAAAGTAAAATTGTTGCACCATTTCCTCTGTCATAAGCTTCTCTGCTTTGGGTTTCCAGCGTTCCGTCTTTTTTCTGATATTCAAAAGTGACTTTGTTAAGCGTGTACCAATTATCAGATAAGATTTCTGTTTTTAAAATCTTGACTTTGTTATTTTGCATTGAATTTTATTTTTTATAATCCTCAAAATTCTGAATTCCATTAAGGAAATCTTTGACAGGCATTCTTTTCTTTCCTTGGATTTGAACATCTTCAGGATAATAAATGCCGTCTTTTGTATAGAATTTGAATTCGGTTTTAGAAATATCAAAAGCGCCAGCTTCTCTCGAATGTGATCTTAATTCGAAATGTCCTTTGAAAATTTTCAATGATTTTTCCTCTTCTCCGATTTTCAAAATAGTGAAAGCCGTTGGATAAGGCGACATTCCTCTCACGAAATTATGAATCGTTTCAGAACTTTGATTCCAATCGATTTTTAGATTTTCTTTAAAGATTTTGTAAGCTGTTTTTGGATTTTGTTTTTCAGGCTGAGGTTTCTCCGTGATGGAATTTTCAGCTAATCCGTCCAAAGTTTTAATCACCAAATCTGCACCGATTATCATCAATTTATCGTGCAAAGTTCCCGCATTATCTTCCGGTAAAACTTCGGTTTCTGCTTGGAGAAGAATATTTCCTTCATCAATTTTTTCATTGATGAAAAACGTCGTTACACCTGACTTGGTTTCGCCATTAATCACCGCATAATTGATTGGCGCTGCACCTCGATAATCCGGCAGCAACGAGCCGTGCAGATTGAATGTCCCTAATTTGGGAATCGAAAACAAAACCTGAGGCATCATTCTGAAAGCGACTACGACAAAAACATCAGCATTGAGATTTCGGAGTGATTCTAAAAATTCCGGATTTCTAAGTTTTTCCGGCTGGAAAAGGTTGAGGTTATTTTCTTCTGCGAAAACTTTCACAGGAGAAGGTGTGAGTTTCATTCCTCTCCCACTCGCTTTGTCAGCCGCTGTTACAACACCGACAACCTTGTGATGAGATTTGAATATCGCTTCCAAAGAAGCTTTTGCAAAATCGGGAGTTCCGAAAAAAACGACATTAAGAGATTTCGTCTGCATTGATTTTATAATTGATGATTTATTAAAACTGAATATTTGTATGTTTTCTCAACCACAAAAGTCACATAAGATTTTCATTCACTACTCTTTTTTAAAGAAGAAAAAAGCAATAATTATTTCTTTTTGCTCAATAGAATTTTATTTAATAATTTCTTTTGTAACTTTTGTGGTTATTATTTAATGCTTCAACTATTTAACATATAAGTTTTATAGTTCAACATTTTTACTTTACCGATGTCCAAAAGGAAAATCAAGGTTTCTGAAATGGATTCTTTGGAATAAAAATTGAGACTCGCAGCCATCTCGTCCAAAGACATCGGCCGGTTCGACAATTGCTGAGCAATATCGGATGACAAGGTTCTCTTGGAGTTGGTTCTCTTTCTGCAAACCGAACATTTTCCGCAATTTTCAGCATCTCGCTCACCAAAATAACTAAGAATCAATTTCATTTTACAGAAATCAGAATCCTGGATATAGAATTTGTTTTCTTCCCATTTTCTGAGTTTATTTTTCTGAATATTATGGAAAAGCGACCAATACTCTCCGGACAAATGCCGGTCATTCCGAGGCTTTAAAAACCTGATAGAATGGAGACTTCCGTCAAGATATTCCAAATGTCCCGCTTTCTGCAACTGCAATAGTTTTTGTTTGAAATTCTGAAGGTCCATTCCGTTTTTTTTGCAAAAAGCCACGTCACTGAAATGCACTTTATGAATCGATAATCCAGGCAAATTCCTAAATAACAACTCCATAAAATAAGCATCTGAAGAAGCCAATTGTTCCAACTCATCTGACTGAACAAAACTCTGAATCGTAGACGCTGAGATATTATTTTTATAATAAATCAGTTCCTGATTGTTCAGAAACGTCAGAATATTTTTGATTTTCGCAGTGGATAATTTCGTCAGATTCTTGATTTTATTAAGGTCAAGCTGGAAGGTTTTTTCCGGCAAATCGTTATCTCCAATTTGGAAAATTGAATAGAGATAAGTCAATATTTTCTCGTATTCAGTTTTGTTTGGAATTTGGTTTTTGAATGTATTATCGATGTTCGTCAATTCCTGTTCGTTCCAAAGCATTAATGCTAATGCTTCTTCTCCATTTCGTCCAGCTCGACCAATCTCTTGGTAATAATTTTCAATCGTAGAAGAAGGCGACAAATGGATCACAAATCGCACATTGTCCTTATCAATTCCCATCCCAAAAGCGTTGGTGGAAACTAAAACGTGAAACTGACTACTAATCCACTTCTTCTGAAGTTTTTCTTTTTCATTTAAAGGTAATCCAGCGTGAAAAAAATCTACGTTTTGGAATTTGTTATTTTTAAGGAAATAAGTTAAATCTTCCGCTTCTTTTCTGGTTCTCGTATATATAATTCCGGAAGAGGGATTTTGTCTCAGAAATTCTAAAATCCTGTTATACTTATTGGAAGTATTTTCAACAATGATGTTGAGATTATCTCTTTTGAAACTTTGCTTATAAACCTGAGGTTGATGAAGTCCTAATTTATTAACAATTTCATCAACCACTTGATTGGTTGCAGTAGCTGTCAAAGCCAGACAAGGTACATTCTTGAATTCCTGTCTGAATTTTTTGATGTTCTGGTAACTTGGACGGAAATCTGAACCCCATTCTGAAATACAATGCGCCTCATCAACAGCAATAAATGAAACCTCAATCTCCTGAATATTTCTTAAAAATAATTGATTCTGTAATCTTTCGGGAGAAATGTAAAGAATTTTAATCAATCCATCTTTGCATCTATTATAAACAGATTCTTCTTCGAATTCGTCTAATTCTGAACTCAGTAACTCTGCTTCAATTCCTATAGATTGTAAAGCATCAATCTGATCTCGCATCAATGCTAAAAGTGGAGATACAACAATGCAAGTTCCTTCTAACACAATAGCAGGTAATTGATAGCAAAGAGATTTCCCTCCACCTGTAGGCAAAAGCGCTAATGTATCTTTACCATTAACAATTGAAAGAATAATATTCTTTTGAGAAGACCGAAATTCATCATACCCCCAAAATTGTTTGAGTGTTTTGTGAATTAATCTGTCTTGTGATTCTGTAGAAGAAAGCATTTGTAAATTTAATCAATTCCTGAACATAAAAAAACCGTTTCGCAATAAACGAAACGGTTTTAATTTATATCAATATATTTTATTTAGCTTCAAAATATACTCTTCTGTTCGCTCTGTTTTTCCATTCAGGGCATTTTTCAGCTGGTTCACATTCTGGATAAAGAAGATCTTTCTCTCCTCTTCCGATAGACTCCAATTTTGCTTTATCAGCTCCGTTTTTGATTAGATAATCTTTTACGTTGTTAGCTCTTCTTTCAGAAAGCTTTTGGTTATACTCATCAGACGATCTTGTATCTGTTCCTCCAATTACTTTGAAATTAGAATTAGAAGCGTTGATATAATTAATCGCTTGAGTCAAGATTGGTGTATTAGAAGGTAAAATTCTGTCAGAATTCAAATCAAATTCAATTCCTTTCATAATTCTTTCCCCATCTGTAACAACTCCAGTAGTTGTATTAGAAGGATAAGGACAGCCTTGATTTTCTACTGGTCCTGGAACCGTAACACATTTGTCATAAAGATCAATTACACCATCCAAATCTACATCTAAAGCGACACCAGCTCCATCTACTCTAGCACCAGCAGGCGTATCTAATTGTCTGTCCCAATCATCGCAAACGCCATCATTATCTACATCTCCTTTTTTACAAACTTCAAGATCTTGAGTTTTATCGTTAAGAACATCTAACTTGTAATAAATTTCTTGCAAAGGATCATGCCACATCAAGTGAGATTCGTGTTTTCCAAGTTTGAAGGTAATACCTAAAGTTCCGTTGAAGAAATTATCAGAAATTTGATCTTCTGTTAAGTTGTAGCCATTTTGACCAACTCCAGCTCCATCAAATTCATCATCACCAGTAACAACATACATCAATCTACCTTCGATATCGAATCTGTTATTAATTTTAAATTTAAGACCAGCTCCTGCTTGACCGAATAATGATCCTATCTTGAAAGGTTTTGATTCAAAATTAAGAGTTTGGTTGTAAGGACCTGGATCTTGTCTATATGATTTATAGGCTAAAGTACCAATACCTGCATAACCATGTAACGCCCATCTAAAAGGAGATTTGTTATCTACTCTTCTTAGGAGGTTAGAAAAATTAACATCTCCTAAGATTGATATTGCATTATATTGTGTTCTACCAGCAGTTTGTCTATCGCCTAAAGTTACGTGATCTTTTGTATTTGCATAACCTTGTCTTGTTTCTCCTCTGTCATACTGCAAATTTAATCCGAATGCGTGCGTAATAGCTTTATCAATACTGATATAGGCTGAGTATCCAAAAAGATTTTTACCGTTTCCATTTTTTATAGAGGTCATATCAGCAGACTGAATCAAAGGTACACCTGCACCAACCGATATAGACCAATCATTGAATCTTTTTGATTCTTGAGTAAATGGAGAAACATTCTGAGATCCAGAGTTAGCATCTGTCGATACCTTCTGACCTGCTAAACTCATAGGTAACAATAATCCTATTGCTACTAATGATAATAAATTTTGTTTCATATTTTAAATGTTTTTTTTCTAGTTTATTTATTTTGCAACGAAATATACTCTTCTGTTAGCTTCATTCTTCCACTCCGGACATTTTGTTGCCGGATCACATTCTGTATATTTCAAATCTTCTTTTCCTCTTCCTTCAGCAGTAAGAACATTTGCAGAAACACCTTTATTTACAAGATAATTTAAGACTGCGTTTGCTCTAGCCTGAGATAATTTTTTATTGTATTCTATAGAACCTCTACTATCTGTAGCTCCAACTACAATAAACTTGCTATCACCTCCTAAAGTTTTTATTATATCAGCTGCATTATTAAGATCAGAGAAAGATTTAGGTCTGATAACATCTTTATTCAGCTCAAATTCGATTCCATTAAAATATTTATTAATCTCATCAATAGCTACTTCTTTAGCTGGTAAAACCTGAGGTGTACTTTCTATAGGACATCCATTATTTTGGATTGGTCCAGGAACAGTGACACATTTGTCATTCAGGTCTATAACACCATCCAGATCAGTATCTAAAGCAACACCAGCACCATCAACTCTCGCTCCTGCCGGTGTATCCAATTGTCTATCCCAATCGTCACAAACACCATCATTATCCTGATCACCTTTTTCACAAACATTGAAGTCTTTGAATTGCTCTTCCAAAGCAGCAGTTTTTGCATATGCACCCTGTAAAGGATCCACCCAACGAAGGTGATCTTGGTGTTTACCTAATTTGAATGACAAGCCTAAGTTAAATAACCAAGCATTATCAGAATAAGTATCATTAATCAAATTATATCCAGGAAGTTCTGATCTTGTCCATCCGCCACCATCAAATTCTTCGTCCCCGCTGATAAGATATAAAGCTCGTAGTTCAATATCTAACAATCTGGAAATGTTATATTTCAACCCTACACCTCCTATATATGTAAAAGTTGCGATATTCATTTTTTGCTCTATATACAGAGGCCATTTGCTTAACCTATCATTATCCTGCAAAAAGGTTTTGTATCCTGTAAAACCAATACCTGCATAACCATGCAGAGCCCAGCGGAATGGCGATTTGTTATCAGTCCTTCTCATTAGGTTTGAGAAGTTGATGTCTCCCAACAAAGCAATTTGGTCAAACTTTGTATTACCATTTGCAACTCCAGCTGCATCATTTAAATGAGCTTTCTGTTTAGTCTGACCTCTGGTATACAACAATGATAGTCCAAATGTGTGGCTGATTTGTTTGTCCAAACTGACATAGCCATTCCAACCCCAATTGATTTTTCCGTCATAAAAAGACGTGATATCGGCATTTGCCATAAAAGCAGCACCACCACCAACAGAAACAGACCAATCTTTAAAAAGTCGGCTTTTGTTATTAAATGGTTGAGTTTCGGGCTTAGTATTACCGTCATTAGTCTGTGCCAGACCTAAAAATGGTAAAAATAAGAAGAGTAATAGTTTTTTCTTCATAGTCATCTGTGTTATAAAAACCTATCTCAGTTCGTTAATAATCCTTTTGGCAAAATCTCTTTCATAGAGATTCTTGTAATGAGGAATAATTAATCGCTTCGAAATAAATTTTATATTGTTATATAATATTATATCAATGTCTATAATTCTATCCTGATAAGCACCAAAATCAGCAGAATCGATTGTACGACCCATATCTCTTTCAATACTTTTAAGCTCAGAGAGTAACCTTATAGGTGAAAAATGTGTTTTTAATTTAATTGCAATATTACAAAAATTATTATAACTTTCAAATTCTACAGGTTTTGTTATTATTAATTCAGATTTAATTAATATTGCACCCGCTTGATTTTCTATTTTTTCAAGGGCAATCTCGATGTTTTTTTCCGGATTATTTATATTACTTCCAAGTAACAAAATGACATCATTGTACGACATATAGACCAAATAATATAATTAGATGAAAAGTTTTTTCAAATTAGTTTTAGCAAATTTAACTGCAATTTTCATTGTGACAGCGGGTTTGTTCCTGTTTTTTATTGGATTCATTATTCTATCATCATTATCAGGCGATACAGATGTGAAATCAAATTCTGTTCTGACTCTCGATTTAAAAACAAAAATAATTGATAGTCCTTCTGAAGATCAGGAAGAAATTTTTGCCTTCAAAACAGAAGAAACGCCGGTTTTGCTTTATGATGTTTTAAAAGCTATAGAAAATGCAAAGACTGATAAAAAAATAAAAGGAATTAGTTTAGAAATGGATAACATCAATGCTGGGATGACTCAGCTGGATGATATCAGAAATGCACTAAAGGATTTCAAGAAAAGTGGAAAGTTTGTTTATGCATACGGGAATGCAGTTTCTCAAGGTGCTTACTATCTGGGTTCCGTTGCTGACAAATATTATCTAAACCCTGCAGGATTGATTGAACTAAAAGGTCTTTCTACAGAAGTAACATTCTTCAAGAATTTTGCTGAAAAATATGGAATTGGAATTCAGGTAATTCGTCACGGGAAATTCAAGGCAGCGGTTGAACCATTTTTAAGAGATGAAATTTCACCTGAAAATAAAGAACAATTATCGACTTTATTAAATGATATTTGGTCTAATACTTCAACAAAAATCGCTAACTCAAGAAATATTCCTGTAGCTGAACTCAATACAATTACAGATAGCCTTTACAGCTACTTGCCGAATTTGAGCCTTAAATACAAACTAGCAGATCAGCTCATTCAAAAATCTGAATACGATAACATCATCAAGAAAAAACTGAATATCGATACAGATAAAAAACTGAATAAAATCTCCTTTGCCAAGTATTCTCAATCTTTAGAATCTGATAATAGTGGTAAAAAAATCGCAATTCTTTATGCTTCTGGAGCGATCTATAACGGAAAAGGTTATGACGGAATCTATTCTGAAAACTTCGTAAAAGAAATCAAAAAACTTCAGAAAGATGATGATGTGAAAGCAGTGGTTTTCAGAATCAATTCTCCTGGAGGAAGTGCTAATGCTTCTGACGAGATTCTTTTTGAAATGCAACAATTGAAAAGAAAAAAGCCGGTTGTAGTTTCTTTCGGAGATTACGCAGCATCCGGAGGTTACTATATTGCGATGGGAGCTGATAAAATTTTCTCTGAACCTAATACTTTAACGGGTTCGATTGGAGTTTTTGGAGTCGTGCCTTATTTCAAAGAATTGGCTGAGAAAAACGGAATCAGAAGTGATGTCGTCTCTACCAATGCCAACTCTAATATGATTTCGGCCATCAACGGATTAACGCCTGGTACATTGAATATAATGACCAGAAGTGTAGAAGCTACGTACCAGAGATTTGTCCATTTTGTAACTGTGAACAGAAAAAAATCTTTTGAACAAATCGATGCTATTGGTGGCGGAAGAATTTGGTCTGGTATTCGTGCGAAAGAAATTGGCTTGGTAGATGAACTGGGATCTTTACAAGATGCGATTAACTTTGCGGCAAAATCTGCTAATCTAAAAACTTATGGCGTTGCTACTTATCCTGCGAAAGTTTCAAAATTCGAGCAAATATTTTCTGCTGAGACTGAGGAGGATTTCTCTACAAGAATGATTAAAAACAAAATCGGGAAAGAGAACTTCAAGATTTTCCAGCACATCACAAATCCTGATACCAAATCTGCTGTAATGATGGAAATGCCATATAATATAAAAATACAATAATGATAAAGAAGATAATTTCAAATTATTGGATATTTTTAAATCTTGGAGCCATGCTCTCTCTTGTTTATTTACTAAAATCCAATACAAAACTTTTTATATTTTATATCGCAATAGGCAGTTTAATAATCGGATTTATTTTATATTTATTTAAAAGAAAAAATCAAACCACTAATTAATAAAAAAACGCCACAAATAAATTGTGGCGTTTTTTTATGTTTATACATATTTAAAACTTATATGCAATACTCCAGCTAAAGCCCATTGTGAAACTACCTGAACTTCTTCCAAAACCCGGAACAATCATTGGTTCTATCTCGTCTTGTTTGGTAGTATAAGCTAAATACCGAGGCTGTAAATTCACATCTATGAAGAAGTTACTTTCAAAAACCTGAACCTTTGCGCCCAAAATGGCTTCTATCCAATAACTGCTTTGTGTAGAAGGATCAAAAGCTATGGTTACACCTTCATTATTCAAACCTTTTACTGGAATTGCCATATATTCCTGATTATAGAAACTACCTGCCAATTTTCCGCCAGCATAGAAACCGTTCAAATCATTTTCCGGATCCATAGATAACATATAATATCCTCCAACTTTAGCAAAAATCCCATCTGCTTTTGCATCATAGCCATTCTTCTGGTAAACATTTTTGTCGTAACCCAAATCTATAACAGCGTGAACTCTTTTGTTGATCCTGCTTGAGACATAGCCTTGAAATAACTTTCTATCACTGAAGAAGCCAATTCCAAGATTCAGTACATCTACACCTACGGTTAGGTTGGGTTTATATTGCCATTTAATCGAATCTGACTTTTTTTCTTCTGCTTTATTCTGAGAAAAAGTAGAGATACAAAACAGACTAAAAACGAAGATAAAAATTGATTCTAGTTTCATCAGTTAATGAAGTATGATTGGATTCGACATTTTGTACAGGATTACTTTCCAAAAGCTCGGCATTCAGGTTTTCATAATTAATTTTATAACCACACGCAGGAGAAACATAAATGGCTTTTGTCGTATAGTTAATCCTTAGCTTACTTCTAGGCCCTTCTTTTCTTGTTCTAAAATAAATATCAGTATAAGGAGAGGCATCCACTCGCATCGGAACAAAAATAGAATCCACATTGGCTTGGGCAGTAATGATATTGGTTAAATCGGCTTTTCCATAATCTACATCTACGTAAAGTGTATCGATGGCTGTTAATTGATTGCTATCGGTATTTGGAACTTTGAACTTAAATTTAAGTCTTGGCGTAGAATCAGCACTCAGACAGATATCATCATCTCCTCCACAACTTGTGAGAAGTAATAAAAATCCGAAAAACAATATTAAATTCTTCATTATCTGATGTTAGAATTTAGAATAAAATTAAATCTTATTTTTTGATTAACAAAGCAATATTCTCTACGTGGTGCGTTTGTGGAAACATATCAACCGGAAGAATTTTCACCAAATCATAATCATCTTTCATCAATGCAATATCTCTGGCTTGTGTTGCAGAATTACAGCTTACGTAAACGATTCTTTCTGGAGCTAACTTCAGGATTTGCTCTACCACTTTCTGATGCATCCCGTCTCTTGGTGGATCAGTAATCAAAACATCAGCTTTTGGATGGTTAGCTAGAAACTCATCATTGAAGACGTTTTTCATATCACCAGCATAAAAAGTTGTATTGTTAAGACCATTGAGCTCTGCGTGTTCGATAGCTGCATCAATAGCTTCCTGCACAGCTTCGATTCCGATAACGTGCTTGGCATTTCTCGCTACATATTGCGCAATCGTTCCAGTTCCTGTATAAAGATCGTATACAACTTGGTCACCAGTTAATTCAGCAAACTCCAATGTTTTTCTGTAAAGCTCTAAAGCCTGACGGTAATTGGTCTGGAAGAAAGATTTTGGTCCGATCTTAAATTTAAGTCCATCCATTTCTTCATAAAGAAAACCTTCACCAAAATAAGTTTGGATATCCAAATCGTAGATGCTATCATTTCCTTTTGGATTGATGGCAAATACAAGCGTTTTGATTTTTGGGAATTGGCTTAAAAGAAAATCGAATAGTTGGATTCTCTCGGCTTTCATTTCCTTAAATAATTGGAAAAGAACCATCCATTCACCTTTAGAATTCTGGCGCATCATCAATGTTCTCAAGAAACCTTCCTGAGCTTTCACATCATAAAATTCCAAACCGTTTTCAACTGCATATTTTTTTACAGCCAAACGGATTTGGTTTGATGGATCTTCTTGTAGGAAACATTCTTTCAAATCAAGAATCTTACTCCACATCCCAGGAATATGGAATCCTAAAGCATCTCTATTTCCAAAATTTTCTTCCGAACTAATTTCATATTGAGTCAACCAACGTGCATTGGAAAAAGAAAACTCCATTTTGTTTCTGTAGAAATATTGCTCTTCTGAACCCAAAATTGGAATAATATCAAATCCGGAAACACCTCCGATTCTTGTAATATTATTTACAACTTCATTATGTTTGAAATCTAGTTGTTTCTCATAAGCAATATTTTGCCATTTGCAACCACCGCAAGTTCCGAAATGGATACACTTTGGTTCAACTCGATCTTCAGAATATTCTAAAATATCTACAGCTTCGCCTTCGTAATAATTGCTTTTCGCTTTCTTGACTCTAACATTTACCAAATCTCCGGGAACTGCTCCGGAAACCAAAACGGTTTTTCCTTCAGCAGTCTTACCAACAGAAACTCCTTTCGCACCTGCAGAAAGGAGTTTGATATTTTCAAGAATCAGATTCTTTTTTCTCTTCATCTAATATTTATTTTGTTGCTGCAGAGTCTGCATTTGCCGGAGCCTTTTGCAACAGATCATTTTGTAATTGTGCACCTTGATTTACAGATGGTGCTTGTAAACCAGAAATTTTATTCATTTCTTCTACAAACTTAGCATCACCAAGGTTATAAAAAGTTTGGCTAGCTACTTTTCCGTCTTTGTCAATCAAGAAAAATCCAGGAATTTTGAATCCGTAGATGAAGAATTTTTTAGCATAGTCAGAAGCTAATCCACCTTCAGCATGATAATTAGTTCCAGGAATTCCTTTCAACATTGCATTAGCTGTTTTAGTAAATTGTTCTTTAGTATCATCAAGATTTACAAACGCAAAGTTAACCTTTGCCTTGTAGAAATTAACTACTTCTTTTAGAACAGGAATTGTAGATTGTCCAATGTAAGGATTCCAAGACGCATAGCTCATCACCAAAGTAGGCTTACCATTAGTTTCTATATTTCCGGATTTCCCGTCTAGTTTTACAAGATTAACTTTTGGAGCAACTTCTCCTTTCTTCAATCCAAAAACGGCATTGATTGCGGAATTCAGATCTTTCTTAACTTCAGAATCTTTGATATATTCTTCGCTAACTTTCTGAACTTTTTCTACTTCACTTGTGTACGGATTAAGATCAAATTTAGCAATCACGAAAGCCAACAAATAATCTTTTGTTTTCTGAGACATCTCTTTGTTAGTTGCCAAAAATCTAGCAAAAATTGTAGACATACTTACATTGTCTTTGTCTTTCTGCTTAACTGCAAAGTTTTGGAAATCCTGTCCTACTTTATTCAAAAGATAATTTCTATAAACCGGAAGATTTTCTACCATTCTGTCATTATTCTTTGTCAAAGATTTTTCATAATCTGTAAAAACTTTAGACACTTTAAAAGATGGATCTCCTATTGTTTGTCCGTGAGTAGATTCGTATTGAACCAAGAAAGTTAAAATGTTTGTTGTTAACTCATCTTTTTTAAGTTTAACCACATCACTATCCGGTCCAATTTTATCAGCCGTCTCATCCAAATTTTTCTCAAGATCAGAATGTACTTTCTTAATTTCAGTTAAGAAATCAGCTTCTTTTTTCTGAAGCAATTGCATATTCAATTTAGAACTATAAGACTGAAGATATTTTTGAGTTTCTGTAATGAAATCGTTATTCTTTTTAGCATCACCTTCGATTTTATAAACTTCAGGAAATGATGTAGCTTCACCAGAAACTTTTAAAGTTTGACCTTTTTTAAGATAAATGAAATTCATTTTCCCAGCGTAAGTCATCGCATACATTCCATTTTTTGGTGCATTGAACTCACCTTTGAAGTTTCCTTTATCATCAACACCAAGATTGACCAATGGTAAAGTAGCAACACCAGAAGCTTCTATAAATTCAATTCTTTCCAAAGGAGAACCTCCTTTGATATTTCCTTCAACTTTAACCTTAGAGCAAGACACTGCCATAAAAGCAATTAAAAGAAGAAATAAGTATTTTTTCATTTTAAAAATTAATTTGTGCAAAAATAATCTAATTAAGAACTTAAAAAAAATGAAAACAACATTTTTATAAAAAGATTAACAGATAAATAGGAGAATTTGTGTGTATTTGGAATTAATCCAATTATAATTATTTGAAATCAAATTCTAAATGCAGTAATATGACCTTTTTATAAAACGAAAGATATCATCAACTAAAGTAGTATATCTTTTTAGTAAAAAAAAATGATTTAGATATATAATTAGAGGTATCCTTGCATCGATTCTTCTTTGAGGTATGGTCATAAAAAAAGCTCATCAAAATAAATTGATGAGCTTTTAAAAAAAACTGGCGGCGACCTACTCTCCCGCTTTCGCAGTACCATCGGCGCTAGAGGGCTTAACTTCTGTGTTCGGAATGGGAACAGGTGAGCCCCTCTGCTAAAACCACCCTAAATATGGTTTAATGTAACAATTTATCTTATGTAACAGTGTAACAATTAAATTGATACATCGTTAAATTATTATATTGTTAAATTATATTTATCGATAAAAACTTTCACAAAGAGAGAACCTTTGTTGCGCAACAAACGCCTGGGTTAGTGTAACCAATAGGCTATAAATCTACGGGTAATTAGTACTACTCGGCTATGACATTACTGTCTTTACACCTGTAGCCTATCAACGTCGTCATCTCCAACGACCCTTAAAAGATGTCTCATCTTGAGGCGAGTTTCGCACTTATATGCTTTCAGTGCTTATCTCTTCCAAACGTAGCTACTCAGCGGTGCACCTGGCGGTACAACTGATACACCAGAGGTTTGTTCAATTCGGTCCTCTCGTACTAGAATCAAGCCCTCTCAAACATCTAACGCCCGCAATAGATAGAGACCGAACTGTCTCACGACGTTCTGAACCCAGCTCGCGTGCCACTTTAATGGGCGAACAGCCCAACCCTTGGGACCTTCTCCAGCCCCAGGATGTGACGAGCCGACATCGAGGTGCCGAACCTCCCCGTCGATATGAGCTCTTGGGGGAGACTAGCCTGTTATCCCCGGAGTACCTTTTATCCTATGAGCGATGGCCCTTCCATACGGAACCACCGGATCACTATGTCCTGCTTTCGCACCTGATCGACTTGTAGGTCTCACAGTCAAGCACCCTTATGCCATTACACTCTACGCACGGTTACCAAGCGTGCTGAGGGTACCTTTGAAAGCCTCCGTTACTCTTTTGGAGGCGACCACCCCAGTCAAACTACCCACCACGCAATGTCCTTCTGAAAGAAGTTAGGCTCCAAGTAAGTAAAGGGTGGTATTTCAACGTTGACTCCACGAACACTAGCGTGCCCGCTTCATAGTCTCCCACCTATCCTACACATTACTTACTCAAAGTCAATACGAAGTTATAGTAAAGGTTCACAGGGTCTTTTCGTCCCATTGCGGGTAATCGGCATCTTCACCGATACTACAATTTCACCGAGCTCGTGGCTGAGACAGTGCCCAGATCGTTACACCATTCGTGCAGGTCGGAACTTACCCGACAAGGAATTTCGCTACCTTAGGACCGTTATAGTTACGGCCGCCGTTTACTGGGGCTTCAGTCAAACGCTTCGCTTACGCTAACGCCCTTCCTTAACCTTCCAGCACCGGGCAGGTGTCAGACCCTATACAGCATCTTTCGATTTAGCAGAGTCCTGTGTTTTTGATAAACAGTCGCCTGGGCCTCTTCACTGCGGCCACCATTGCTGATGGCGTCTCTTCTTCCGAAGTTACGAGACTATTTTGCCTAGTTCCTTAGCCACGACTCACTCGAGCACCTTAGGATTCTCTCCTCGACTACCTGTGTCGGTTTTGGTACGGGTTGCTTCACTTCGGCTTTTCTTGGAAGCGAGTTCACTACAGCAGCTTCGCCCGAAGGCTAGGCCTTGACTATTCCGTCAGTCTCCAGTAGCTACGTCACTCCGTCCCCTTTTTAGTGTGAGCAAGTATGGGAATATTAACCCATTGTCCATCCACTACCCCTTTCGGGTTCGCGTTAGGTCCCGACTAACCCTCAGCTGATTAGCATGGCTGAGGAAACCTTAGTCTTTCGGTGAGGGGGTTTCTCGCCCCCTTTATCGTTACTTATGCCTACATTTTCTTTTCTATCCGCTCCACAATACCTCACGATACTGCTTCGGCGCAAATAGAATGCTCCCCTACCAGATATAATTAATTATAAATCCATAGCTTCGGTAATATGCTTATGCCCGATTATTATCCATGCCGGACCGCTCGACTAGTGAGCTGTTACGCACTCTTTAAATGAATGGCTGCTTCCAAGCCAACATCCTAGCTGTCAATGCAGTCCAACCGCGTTGTTTCAACTTAGCATATATTTAGGGACCTTAGCTGTTGGTCTGGGTTCTTTCCCTCTCGGACACGGACCTTAGCACCCGCGCCCTCACTGCTGAGAAACATTTATTAGCATTCGGAGTTTGTCAGGAATTGGTAGGATTTGACTCCCCCGCATCCAATCAGTAGCTCTACCTCTAATAAACTTGTCTCAACGCTGCACCTAAATGCATTTCGGGGAGTACGAGCTATCTCCCAGTTTGATTGGCCTTTCACCCCTACCCACAAGTCATCCGAAGACTTTTCAACGTCAACCGGTTCGGTCCTCCACTTTGTGTTACCAAAGCTTCAACCTGCCCATGGGTAGATCACAAGGTTTCGCGTCTAATCCTACTAACTATGCGCCCTATTCAGACTCGCTTTCGCTCCGGCTCCGGACCTGAAGTCCTTAACCTCGCTAGTAAAATTAACTCGTAGGCTCATTATGCAAAAGGCACGCCGTCACACCATATAGGTGCTCCGACCGCTTGTAGGCGTACGGTTTCAGGTTCTATTTCACCCTTCTATTCGAAGTGCTTTTCACCTTTCCTTCACAGTACTTGTTCACTATCGGTCTTTCAGGAGTATTTAGCCTTGGAGGATGGTCCCCCCATATTCAGACAGGATTTCACGTGTCCCGCCCTACTCATTTATCATCCAAATATGCCTTTCAAATACGGGGCTATCACCCTCTATGGCTGTTCTTTCCAGAACATTCTTTTAAACATATAAAAACTTTTGGGCTAATCCGCTTTCGCTCGCCACTACTTACGGAATCTCTTCGATTTCTTTTCCTCCGGGTACTTAGATGTTTCAGTTCTCCGGGTTTGCTCCTCGCCTTACGGCGGGTAATACATCTTCAATGTATTGGGTTGCCCCATTCGGACATCTGCGGATCAATTCGTGTGTGCCGATCCCCGCAGCTTTTCGCAGCTTACCACGTCCTTCTTCGCCTCTGAAAGCCTAGGCATCCGCCATACGCCCTTAACGATTTCTTTCCTATTTTTAGGTTACTCAAGCGCTTGTTTGCGCTCGGTTTTCTCTTTGTGATGTCTTTACCGTTAATGTCAATGATCTTTTTGCTTTCTATTCGTCTGATGAACAATTGTTGTTGTTGGCTCCAATCGTAACTTTTAAATCAAACTCCTAAAACTGTGGAGAATAAGGGAGTCGAACCCTTGACCTCCTGCGTGCAAGGCAGGCGCTCTAGCCAGCTGAGCTAATTCCCCGCTAGGTGCTTCGGGTTTTAGGTTTTTTGTTTCGGGTTAAAACCCTCAACTTTAAACTCTAAACCTTAAACTTTAATTAGTAGTCTCGGGCAGGCTCGAACTGCCGACCTCTACATTATCAGTGTAGCGCTCTAACCAGCTGAGCTACGAGACTATTAAATAATTAATAATTAACAATTATTAATTAATAATTATCTCATTCCCTTTACTAATTTCTAGTGGGTTTATTTTTTATATAATCAACCGAGTAAAAAAACCAAAGCTTTTGTATAAAGCACTTTAATATTTTTTGACGTATAGTCTCTAAAATGAGATGTTCCAGCCGCACCTTCCGGTACGGCTACCTTGTTACGACTTAGCCCTAGTTACCTGTTTTACCCTAGGCAGCTCCTGTTACGGTCACCGACTTCAGGTACCCCAGACTTCCATGGCTTGACGGGCGGTGTGTACAAGGCCCGGGAACGTATTCACCGCGCCATGGCTGATGCGCGATTACTAGCGATTCCAGCTTCATAGAGTCGAGTTGCAGACTCCAATCCGAACTGAGACCGGCTTTCGAGATTTGCATCCAGTCACCTGGTAGCTGCCCTCTGTACCGGCCATTGTATTACGTGTGTGGCCCAAGACGTAAGGGCCGTGATGATTTGACGTCATCCCCACCTTCCTCTCTACTTGCGTAGGCAGTCTCACTAGAGTCCTCAACTGAATGGTAGCAACTAGTGACAGGGGTTGCGCTCGTTGCAGGACTTAACCTAACACCTCACGGCACGAGCTGACGACAACCATGCAGCACCTTGAAAAATGTCCGAAGAAGGATCTATTTCTAAATCTGTCATTTCCCATTTAAGTCTTGGTAAGGTTCCTCGCGTATCATCGAATTAAACCACATAATCCACCGCTTGTGCGGGCCCCCGTCAATTCCTTTGAGTTTCATTCTTGCGAACGTACTCCCCAGGTGGCTAACTTATCACTTTCGCTTAGTCTCTGAATCCGAAAACCCAAAAACGAGTTAGCATCGTTTACGGCGTGGACTACCAGGGTATCTAATCCTGTTCGCTCCCCACGCTTTCGTCCATCAGCGTCAGTTAAGACATAGTAACCTGCCTTCGCAATTGGTGTTCTAAGTAATATCTATGCATTTCACCGCTACACTACTTATTCCAGCTACTTCTACCTCACTCAAGACCTGCAGTATCAATGGCAGTTTCATAGTTAAGCTATGAGATTTCACCACTGACTTACAGATCCGCCTACGGACCCTTTAAACCCAATAAATCCGGATAACGCTTGCACCCTCCGTATTACCGCGGCTGCTGGCACGGAGTTAGCCGGTGCTTATTCGTATAGTACCTTCAGCTTTCCACACGTGGAAAGGTTTATCCCTATACAAAAGAAGTTTACAACCCATAGGGCCGTCGTCCTTCACGCGGGATGGCTGGATCAGGCTCTCACCCATTGTCCAATATTCCTCACTGCTGCCTCCCGTAGGAGTCTGGTCCGTGTCTCAGTACCAGTGTGGGGGATCACCCTCTCAGGCCCCCTAAAGATCACTGACTTGGTAGGCCGTTACCCTACCAACTATCTAATCTTGCGCGTGCCCATCTCTATCCACCGGAGTTTTCAATAATCAATGATGCCATCAATTATATTATGGGGTATTAATCTTCCTTTCGAAAGGCTATCCCCCAGATAAAGGCAGGTTGCACACGTGTTCCGCACCCGTGCGCCGCTCTCTCATTTCCGAAGAAACAATACCGCTCGGCTTGCATGTGTTAGGCCTCCCGCTAGCGTTCATCCTGAGCCAGGATCAAACTCTCCATTGTATGTTTGTTTGTCCTTATACTCAAACTCAATTTTAAATTGACGCTTTGGTTTTTTTTCCTTACTTGGTTGTTATATGTTATGTCAATGAACTTTGTTCTTTTCGCTTCCTCAGGATTCTTAATCTGTCATCTTGTCCCTGATTTGCGAGTGCAAAAGTAAAAAGTTTTTCCCAAACTACCAAAACTTTTTTGAAGTTTTTTTTTCGTAACCTCGAAAATTATTTTAGTATGTTCTTAACCCCTCTCCTGCGCTACCAATTCTTTCGTTTTGGTTCTGCAAATATAGGGTGGAATAATCTGTATTTGCAAATGGAATTAACAATGAGTTTACAATTGTGTAAAACTAGCATAATTAAACAACTGTAAAACAGACTAATATAAACCCATTTAAAGTTATCCACATTATGTTAAATAGATAAAAACTGTTAGATTATCTAAGTTTTATGGAAAATGCGGCAGGGATAGTAGCGGTTATCCTTTTGCTTTTTTCTCCGATTGTAAGACGAAAATTCAACTTGGTTGCATATTCTTTATACATACAAAGGGTGAAATGTTGACAAAAAAAAGCAAAAGATATGAGCGGATAGCCCGGTGACAAAAATAGCTTGGGAAAGCTTGGGCTTTTTGGCAGTCGCCCAAAGTACTGGAATTGGTTAATCAAATATTAAAAACCTAGTGCAATTTCTCGCAAATTGAGCAGATTTAATATGATTCAAAATAATCTTAGATTCGGTTTTGGAATTTTTCATACTTATTATATATATAGTATGAGAGTGATAATCCTAGTGTGTCCGCTACGGCATCTAAAACTTCGAGCGAACGACCGAGTTTCATGATGTCTTGTAAAATCTCTGTGAGCAATGCGTAAGAAACTAGAATCAGAAAAAAGTAAAGTAAAGATGTTTTGGGAAAACGAAGCCTGAAGAAAAATCCCAAAAGAAAGAAAATGGTAAAATGAATGAGCTTGTCCAAATGGGGGAACATAAAGGCATACTCCTGATTTTCCAACCCGGGGCGCAAAAGCATATAAGTAAGAAATGCCCAATAAATGGGCAATATAATCTTACTGTATTTTGTTATGATATTATCCAACAACTTCTTGGTATTCTTCTGCAGATAATAGCGTTGATAAATCTGCTGAGTCTGAAATCTTCAGTTTGATGATCCAGCCTTTTCCATAAGGATCGGTATTCAACAATTCTGGTTGATCTTCTAGATCTGCATTAACTTCTAAAACTGTACCTGCTACCGGAAGATAAAGGTCGGAAACAGTTTTAACTGCTTCTACGCTTCCGAATACATCGCCTTCGCTTAGATCTTCGTCAACGGTATCAACATCTACGAAAACGATATCTCCCAATTCTCCTTGGGCATAATCTGTAATTCCGATAGTTGCTGTATCGCCTTCTACTTTAATCCACTCGTGGTCTTTGGTGTACTTTAGTTCTGATGGTGTGTTCATTTTCTTAGATTAGGTTTTGGCAAATTTAATTATATAATTAGGATATAACAATAGAATAAAAATAAATTACAAAAAAAGAGTAAACAAATCTGCTTACTCTTTTTTTTATTAATTACTAGCTCCTCCGAATGTCATCGTGGCGGTGATACCAGCTCTGATGGTTGACAGCGGGAAGGCTGTTGAAATCTTATACTTGGTCATCATCTGATCGTAGAAGAATTTCAGGTTCAGATTCTGTGACATATTGTAATCTGCGGATAACTTGAGACTGAAAATCTTTTGTCCTCCTGTTACCTGAGAGTCGTCTATCAAAATATTGGTAATAGTTGTTTTACTATCTCTCATTGATAAGTCTGCTCTCATATTAAGATCACTCTTGATGTCTCTTCCTTTTCCTTTATAATTAATTCTAATTTTAAGGTCTTTCAAAATGTATCCGTAACCTACGACGAACTCATTTCCTAATTCCTCCGTCAATGTAGTATTAACTAATCCTAACAAGTAAGTTCTATCTCTATTATAGTTGAAACGGAATTGCATATTGTTTCTCATCGTTACATCAAAACCAATCAATGGAGAGAACGATTCTACATATCCAACTTGTGTAAATGTATAAGGATTGTATCTGTTACCATTGGAATCATAAGCTGTGCTAGGATCTCTAAGGTCTCTGTCAAAATAATCTACACTCGCCTGAACACCTGACATCGTAAATGTTGAAACGTATGAATGTAAAACATCAAACTTAGAGAATTGACTATTAACAATTGGTAAGTTTCTAAGTCCTGAGTAAACCAATTTCCAGTTTGGTAATGGAACTCCAGCTTTAGTAGGATTGCCCATTTTCTTAGGAGATTTACCTTCTATAGCAGCTTTGAAAGCCGGAATCAAAACATAAGAATTACTTCTGGAGTAACCAGCCGTGTAACCTTCCGCATCTCTAATTCCTTCGTACTGTTGAGAAATGGCTAATGCATTATCTTTTATAGATTGATAAAGTGCTGCTCCATCTTTGAATGCTGTATTGAACGACCAAGATGTATTGGAGTAAGTAATCAATTCTGTTCCAAAAGCATCTCTGTAACCTCGATAGTTTTCTAAATCGTTAACCACATTATAACCACCTTGAACATAATTTCTACTGTAATTTTGCAACACATTGAAATCTATTCTAAGATCATTTGCCGGCATCACTTGCAAGTCCGCCGTAAAGGTTCTGTTGTTCAATTCGGAGTAAGCATCATTCATTAATGTTGAATTAGAAACCCATCCATTTTCTATTACAGTTCTTCTGATATCAGCTTGCGATCCTAATAAGAATCCGATTGTTGGACCACCAAGTGTTTGTCCGTAACCATAGAAATTAGGTGCGGATAATAATCCTGGCAATACGATACCATTATTTTCATTGTAATTAACATTCAATTGCTTCAATGAAGTTAATGCATAAGCCACAGCCTGAAGCGGTTTCAACTTATTCTTGAATTTATAACTCTTGAACTTGAATCTGCTATTCTTTTTAGTAAATGCTGTATTGTAAACATTACCAAGAGAATCTATCTCTTGACGACGCTTCTGCATTGTCTCATTTATTTTTCTGAAATAACTGAACTTACCTAAAAACTTAGGAACATCTACAGTTGAAGTCGCTACAATGGCGTTGGTATTTTGAGAAATGTTACCCAAATTATCATACTCCTTAGTCTCTTCATTATAGAAATTTCTAACAGCTGTTGATCTAGCATTCCAGTTATATTGGAATTGATAGCTCAATTCTGCATTGATGAAATCCAAATATGGCAAATACTCAAACGGCAATCTGTAATTCAACTGTGCTCTGTGGTTATACAAAACAGGACGACCCGCTCTGAATGGATTACTGAAGATAGATTTGTTATTCATAGAATTAACATCCATCTGATCATTCAATGTTTTAGTTTCAGAATTGATTTCTAATTTTAAAGACTTAGTGAAATTAAACCCTAAACTATATTGCCATCCAAAGAAGAAGTTTCTGTTTCTGATGGTTTCAAAATCCTGACCTCCATTTCCGGAAAGTAAAGCATCAACATTTCTATATTCTAGCTCATTGTAATTTCTATCCAAAATAGTTCTGAAAGATAATCTTGTAGGAACCGGATTGAAATTAAATTCCTTAACCCATCTCAAATATTTGTACGACTTCGCTGTATCGCTAACCATTTTGTTGAATGGCTTCAAAACATAAGGTTTAAAGGTATAATTGTACTCCAAATAACCATTCAAATATTGCTTATAATTACGTTTTGTATAAACATCACGATAGAAATCATCATTATAAATTGCCGTAACATTTAAGTTTTCTACATCATAGAATTTTGGCTTTTTATCCGGATTCATTCTTTCCTTTCTCATGTTCACAACTCCAATACTTCTTTGTTGTGTGTATGTGCTGACTACTTTTTTAAGTTCCTCTTGATTTGGAGCTTTAGACAATTCCACATCATTATCCAAAGGATTGTATTTTGGATTGGTCATTGTCTGAGTATAAGAGTAGTTCAAAGGAATCTTCATACCAGATTTTTCCGGCAAGAACTTATCTACGTTAACAGTCGTATTAATACTGAAAGCAGAATTCTCGTCCTGAGATCTTTCTGATGGTTTTTGATCGATTGCTCCAAATCCTATAGAAGCATAAGAAGCATTAGCATTCACCATTGCAAAATCTCCAAGGTTGAAGTTCAAACTTGCATTAGCAGCGTAACCACCTTTATTTTCAATTTCTGACAAACGGATTTCGTTCACCCAAAGGACAAGCGTTTTGGAGGTTGCTTTGCTATTATTTCTAACTCCAATCATAATTGTCGTCACATTTCCGATACTTGGACGCCCTTTGACATAGATTTTTTTCTCTTTATTATTATCTGCATATTCTGTAAAATCATATCTATCAGTTAACTTAATTGTCGGATTTTGAACTCTCAACAACTCATCTCTTTTCAGCTTGGCATTAACAAAGTTTTCAATTTCTAAATCAACAGTATTAGCATCCGGCCAGATATCTAATGGTGATGTCGCATTGCTAGCAGTATAATTCAAAGAAGACTCGTACTCGTAATAGTTATCCGTATTATCACTACCAAAACGAATGAAGAATTTGGCATCTGGATCTTCTTTAAGCGCCGTATTACTAAGGTTTTCTGCGTGTACAAACATTGCTAATTTTTTGTAACGACGCATATCAAGACTTGTATTCTTGAAAACCCCTCTTGATTCTCCTAAAAGATTATCCACTTTCATATACAAAGAAGACTCATTCTGTCTTTGTGCCCCAGCATTCCCACTCAACACTTGTCTATCAATTCCCGGAGGCAAAACATACGGCGGCGTTCCTTGCGCGTTTTCTTCTAAGTTGACGCTTCCTACATTAAAGTTAGAATTAAGATTAGCATCCGAACTTGACGTTCCTTCTGTCTCGGTACCAACAGTACTACTATAAATACGGTTAGTATATTTTCTCCAATCAGATCTTACCAAATCAAAAGATCCAAATCTCAATGTTGATGTCTGGTCAAACCCCTTCATCAATAATCTAGCAAATCTTACGTTGTTAAGAACCGATTCATCAGAACCTTCTATAATAGGATTATTATTACCCCCTTCTTTACCATCATAGTCTCCAACTGGAATTCTAAATAAATACCATTTTACTTTTCCTGCTTGTCCGTTTTCAAACTTAACATCAACTTCTTTTACATCAACAATTTTATTCTGTCCCACCACCATACTTGTTGGATTAAGGTCAATTGTATATTGGTTATAATTTTCAGTTTGGTCAAGGTTATAATCTCTGTTGATATCTTCAGCATCTGGAGTTTGTGTTGCTACTTCTAAAGTATTGGCTGCAGAGTTACCTTCAGGACCTCGGAAATATTTATAACGCTCTGTCAACGAAGAAGCCAAATCGCCTTGGAACTGATCTGACAAATAGAAAACAAAGTTATCCGAAGCCGGATCTAGTTCATTCGTAACTGGGTTCACAAAATTAACACCAAATTTTTCTTGCTCTTGTGTCCCGCTCAATCCATCATAACCTAAATCCTGTTGTGCTCTTTCATCACCTTCTGATGAGAAAGCATAAAGAATCGGAACCTGCTTTGGCTGTGTTCCCCATTTGGTTGTCGTTGTATTGGAAGGCACGCTTCCTGTTGGCATTCCGTTTTCGTATTGCAATCTGCCATCTTTCAAAACATCCTCAGAAACGTTTCCTAATTGTAGTAATAATTTTGGATCACTTCCTAAGTTATTGCCATCTGCACGAGGATCCATCATCCAAAATTCTACATAATCTATATTAGAAGTTACAAAGTTGGTAACCGAAATTGGTCTCATCAAACCAGCCCATCTTTGCGAAGTTGTCTCTGTACCTGGGTTGACATTATAAGGTCCTCTCTCTTGCGGATAATACGTAATATCGAAAGTATTAAGAAGGGTTTGCTCCCCTGCAACGTAATCTCTGTTACTGTAGATTTCCTGCATCTGAACTCTTCTGGATGCGTGGTTGGAAAGTCTTTGGGCGTTAATTCCGTTTGGTGCCGCACCTCCAACTCCATAGAATCTAGGGTCGATGGTGTACCATGATAACAAACCTCTTCCGTTTCCAGTCGTTGTATCATCATTATTTACAGTCATTGGGAAAAGCGCAGGATAATCCTTATTCTTTTCAGGACGAGATGCCAAACTCCACATTGCAGGTTCTTTCAAAGAAATCTTTGAAGTGGTTTGTTCAAAATCATCAATATAAGATTGATCATTGATTCCTTTACTTTGACCTGGAATCAAATAAGCTCCTTCCGCTTTGAAGTTCAAATTAGATGGTGCTTCTGTATTGATGAACGGAATTTTATCTGTTAATCTCGTCAAGAATGGCAGCTCATTGTTGTACATCATATTGAAGCCGACCATTGTATTACTTACCGCTTCCTGACCATAATTTACTTTTTGAGTTAATGGTCTTTCTGTATAATTAACTGCAGTTGCACCAACTGTCAAATGCTCATTGAATTTTCTCTCCAAATTCAATCCCCAGAAACTTTTTCTCTGAGTATTGAAAGTTAATTGATTTTCCAGTGAAATATTAATTGCCTGTCCAGATTGTTTTACTGTTTCATTAATGATGTTAACTGTTCCAGACATATAATCTACAGTATAGTCTACACCTTCTACAAGCTGAGCTCCATTAGCCGTAACTTTTACAGAACCTTGCGGAACGTTGATTGCTCCAAGAGATATCCCTTGTCCTTGAGCTCCTTTGTAACGACCTTCAATCGTGTATCGTTGTGCTAAGTTACTTTGTTTTGCAGTTTCTTTTAATTTGGTATATAAGTCACTGTAGACATAATCTTTTGTATTGTCACTTTTTAAAATTTTGGTAAGGTAATTACCAAACGGTTGAACTTTGGTAAAGATGACTTTTCCATTTTCTGCATCTACGGTAGTTCCGCTAACAAAATCGAATATACCATCACCATATACCGTGTTATTATTTTTAATTGTAGTTTGTAAATCTCCATTGACATTTAACCTATCCCAATTGAAAACTCTTAAGAGATTTTCTTGGTCAAATTTGGTATAGTTAACACCATTCACATTTTCATTATAAGTAGCACCAGCCAAGTAATTAACCTTACCTCCAGAAGACGGATCTTTGAAGTAAACATTTAATAAGAAATCCTGTGCTTGAAGTTGATTAGAATTAAGTGAATAGATATTCTTCATCATCAAATCCCACATTGGAGATGTAGGTTTTACAGTAACATTGGATTTCAGAAGTTTTGTAATCAAGACTGCATTTTCTTCAGAAAACTCTCCGACTTTATAAACCTGACTAGACCCATTGACTGTATATGAGAATGAAACCGCAACAAATTGATTGTCATTCAGCCTTTGATTTAGGGAAATATAACCCAATTGTGTATTGTATTTATACTCTGAAGAAGTCAGTTTTCTTGCCTTTACATTGTTCATGAAATGTTCTCCCGAAACAAATGGTTCAGGTGTTCCTTGAGCATTTGGAAAAGATCTACCATTCAAAGTACTGTAAGCTGCAACAACATCTCTTGTAGTTCCTAATGCAGAAGAGATCTGTTGATATAAATTGTTATTTGCGTTATTTGGTGTTACTCCTTGTCCATCACCCAAATCTCTAATTCCGACAATTGGTTTCTGAGATTCGATATTAGCGCCACCTTGATCCAAAACCCAAACTTCAAGTCTTGTAATATTAATTCTGGAATTGATTAATGGATAATTTTCTAATGACGTATCATAATTATCTTTGAAATAATGTCCTAAAAAGTAGTGTTGATTATCTTCGTAATCATAAGCATTAACTTTGAAAGTACTCATCGTCCCACCACCTTGGGCAACAATGGTTTTAGCTTCACCTTGTTGTTGTGAAAACACCAAAGTTCCGGTTGTTTTACCCAGCTGGAATTCTGTTTTAAGACCAAATAAAGATTGAGAACCTCTGATTAAACTTGTAGAAAGTGGCATATTGATATTACCAACTTCTACTCTTTTGATGATTTTATCTTCTGGATCTTGTCCCTTTTCATTCAGACCTTTGGACTGTAGATCTTTCCATGATCCTTTTGCCTGCCAAACCATATTCATACGGTTTTCGAAGGCGAATCCACTTTGTGTATCGTAATTAGCTTTTAACTGAAGATTTTCTCCAACTTTACCGGTAATCCCTAATTGAATTCTTTGCTGAATATTAATTGCAAAACTGGTTCTGTTCTGAGGAAGAATCAATGGATTATCAATTTTTTGATACAATCCACCCAAATCAAATGATGCAAAACCTTGAGGAATCAATTCAATTTTATTACTTCCAAAAATATTTTCGAACATTTTATTTTTGATGGTAATAGCCGGAATCAAGCCTTTTTTCTTGGCATCTGTCTGATCTTTTCTCCTTCCAAGATCATTTAATAATGACTTTTCTTCGTAATAGGTACGAAGATTGCTTTCCATTACATAATTTTTGTATTCCTCAAAAGTCATGGCAATCGGAGAACCCACAACCGAATTTCCGATTTTAGGATACAGATAATACATTCCCGTTTTGATGTCGTAAAAAGCATCATAACGAATGGGGTCGCCAAGGCTAAATTCTTTTCTACCCGTCACCAGAGTGTCGGCAGGTTTTTCTTGTGCAGCAATGTTGGCAAAGCCTACAAAAAATAAAAAAAGGAGGGTTAATTTATAAAGGTAAATATTTTTCTTCACTTATATTCTTTTAAGAAACTGATGACAAAACATCATCAATTGTTAAATATTTTTTAAAATCTCTTTCACTAATTCTTCTACAGAAGCTTCTGGATTTTGCTTCAAAATTCTATCAGCAATCTTCTCGCTCACTTTCTTAGAAATTCCTAAAACTTCTAAAGCAGATAACGCTTCATTTTTGTTTTTATTGTTTGCAGAAACAGAAAGTTTTTCTTCAGAATTCCCGAAGTTACCGACTTTATCCCGCAAATCTATAATGATTCTTTCTGCAGTTTTCACACCTATACCCTTCACTTTTTGGATAAGTCCGCTATTACCGGAAAGTATAGCATTGGCAGCCTCTGACAAGCTGAGCGAAGATAACAAAATTAACGCGGAAACAGGTCCTACACCGTTAACACTTATTAACAGGTTGAACATCTCTTTTTCCTTTTTGGTAAAGAAACCAAAAAGCAGATGAGCATCTTCACGAATAATCTGTTGAATGTATAATAAAACCGGAGATTCTAATTTCAGATTTTGGGATGTCTGCAGACTGATGCCAACATAATATCCAATTCCGTTAACATCAATCACAGCAAATGTGGGCGTTAACTCCTGAACAACTCCTTTTAGCGAATATATCATTGAATTAATAAAAAATTAGGGTTTTGCGAAGATATAAATTAACTTAAAAACAAAAGCCATTTTAACAACTAAAATGGCTTTTTATAGATATTTCTTTAATAAACTTGTGATTATTCAAATTTTGTCATTTTTGAATGGGGCTTTTTGATTCTATTCACATCAACTTTATTTATTATTACAATATATTTTTCCTGATGATAATTTTGATCTGGAAAATTGTAAATCTTTATCTTTTATAGGATTTTTATCCAAAACTATTGATTCCAACGAAGACAAATTTGAGAGATCTATAGAAAAGGTTGATATCTTGTTATTTTCCAAAGCAAGCACTCTTAGATTTTTCAGATTATTCAATTGTGGAGCTATATTTTCAATCTGATTGTTTTCTAAAAACAAGCCCCATAAGTTAGGTAAATCATAGATGAAAGTTGGAATATTTTTAATTTTATTATTATTAAAATTAATTCTCTTCAATTTTTTAAGATTTTTAATAGAATTTGGAATTTCTTCAAACTGATTATTATCCAGATACAAATCTTCCAAATTAGTAAGATTCGATACTGAATTTGGCAGAGCCCTTAGCTGATTTTCGGTTAAGTACAAATCTTTCAAATTCGTCATAAGTCCAATATTGTCCGGCAAATTTTCAATCTTACTGCGATCCAATGAAAGAGACTCTAAGCTTTTTAAATTTACAATCGAATTTGGAATTTTAATCAAAGATTCATTATCAATGATTTTTAATGTTTTCAATTTAGGTAAATTTCCGATAGATTCAGGAAGTTTTTTAAGTTTAGGATTAAAAGCAATAATCAAAGTTTCAAGATTGACAAATTGTTCGATACATCTTGGTAGCTCTGCTATTTCTTCATCATCAGAAATAGATAGGTTTGTCACTTTCAAAGGTTCTTTGAACGCTTCTTCTAAAGAGACATAGAATTTTGTTTGGGCGAAATAAAAACTACTTATGAAAACAAATACCCATAAAACAAATCTGGTTTTATTTATTTTGGACATTTTTATAATGATAAATTTAGAAAATTAAACCTTCGAATACTATTTTAATCAATAAAAAAAGCCACTCTAATAATCAGAATGGCTTTCGTTTTATATTATATTGAAATTAATCTATTTCTTATCCTTGGTCTGCGCGTCCAAAACTGCAATTGTTGCAAGATTTACAATTTCGTCAACGCTTGATCTCATTTGAAGAACGTGAACCGGTTGATTAAGTCCCATCAGGATTGGCCCGATGGTTTGTGCGGCTTTCATTCCTCTGATGATTTTATAGGAAAGGTTTGCGCTTTCAAGATTTGGGAAAACCAAAACGTTAGCTGGATTGGTTCCTAATTTTGAGAAAGGATAATCCGCCAAGTGGTCACTATTCAATGCAAAATCAGGCTGAATCTCACCATCAACAACCATTTTCGGATATTTTTCGTGAAGAATTTTCACTGCCGCAGCTACTTTTTTAGAAGTATCAGCTTTAGCAGAGAAATTTTCGAATCCTAACATCGCCAGCCTTGGCTCAATTGCAAAAGATTTCACGGTGAACTCTGCCATTCTTGCAATCTCTACAAGATCTTCCGCAGAAGGATTTTTGTTGATTGATGTATCTGCAAAGAACAATGGTTTTTTTTCTGTCAGGATCATCATCATTGCGGCTACTTTATTAACGCCCGGCTTTTTATCGATGATTTCTAAGATCGGTTTCAGAACCGATGCATAACTTTTAGAGAAACCAACAATCAAAGCATCGGTATCGCCGTGTTCCAGCATCAACGGGCCAAAATAATCACGTTGTCTTACGTGTCTTTTTGCTTTATACTCATTGATACCTTTTCTATTTCTTTTGTCCCAAAGAGTTTTTCTGTATTTTTTACGGGTTTCTTTATTTTCGTCATCATTCGGGTCGATGATTGGAATATCTAATGTAATACCGTACTCTTCCATTTTTTCTTTGATGAGTCTTTTGCTTCCTAACAAACTTGGATAAGCAATTCCCTCTTCTTGTAGAATTTGAGCCGCTTTCAGAATATTATACTCTTCTCCGTTGCCAAGCGTTACTCTTTTCGGATTTGCTTTTGCACGGTTTTGCATCATTCTTACGAGTTTCTCATCTCTTCCCATTCTGTCAAGAAGCTGGTTCTCGTATTCTTCAAAATTCTCAATTGCTTTTCCAGCAATTCCACTTTCCATAGCCGCTTTTGCCACGGCAATTGAAACTTTGGTAATCAACCTATTATCAAAAGGTTTCGGAATAAAATATTCTTTTCCGAAACTGATATTGCTAACATTATAAGCCAGCTTTACCATTTCCGGAACCGGTTCCTTGGCAATTTCTGCCAAAGCGTGAACTGCAGCCAATTTCATAGCTTCATTGATTCCTCTTGCCTGAACGTCCAAAGCACCTCTAAATATATAAGGGAAACCAAGAACGTTATTCACCTGGTTAGGATAATCACTTCTTCCAGTCGCCATTATCACATCTTCTCTTGTCGCGACCGCTAAATCATAACTGATTTCCGGATCCGGATTTGCTAATGCAAAAACAATTGGGTCATTTGCCATAGAAAGAAGCATCTCTGGTGACATTACATTTCCTTTTGACAAACCAACGAAAACATCAGAACCTTTTACCGCATCTTCCAAAGTAGAAATCTCTGTCTGAGCAATGAAGTCTAATTTCTCCGGTGTAAGATTTTCTCTTTTATGATTGATGACACCTTTACTGTCACACATCAAAATATTTTTCGGATCAAGACCAAGCGAAATATACAATTTTGCACAAGCAATAGCTGCTGCTCCAGCTCCATTGATCACCATTTTCACTTCATTGATCTTCTTTCCTGTTATTTCCATACAGTTAATCAAAGCGGCAGCAGAAATAATCGCCGTTCCGTGCTGGTCATCGTGCATCAAAGGAATATCCAATTCCTCTTTCAATCTTTGTTCGATATAGAACGCTTCCGGCGCTTTGATATCTTCAAGATTAATTCCTCCGAAAGTTGGCGCAATGGCCTTAACAGTTTCGATGAATTTGTCAGGATCTTTTTCATTAATCTCGATATCAAAAACATTGATTCCCGCGAAAATCTTGAAAAGCAAACCTTTCCCTTCCATTACTGGTTTTGAAGCTTCGGGACCGATGTCTCCTAAGCCTAAAACAGCCGTTCCGTTGGAAATTACAGCAACTAAGTTTCCTTTTGAAGTGTATTCGTAAACGCTTTGCGGGTCATCGTGGATTGCCATACAAGGCACAGCAACGCCCGGCGAATAAGCCAAAGACAAATCTCTCTGCGATGAATGTGGTTTGGAAGGTATAACTTCGATCTTACCTTTCGGTTCCATACGGTGGTAATCTAAAGCGGCTTTATCAAAAGCGTTTTGGTCTCTTGAATTTTTTGACATTGTTGATTTACTTTTGTTGTGCACCTATATATAATATATAGAGTCACGGTTTTTAATTCTTTATCGCGTAAGGGCGGAGGGCATTGTTGGAGCTCCTCGCCAAAGGCGGAGAGCGACTGCCCGTAGACCGACCCGCTTGTTTTTGTGGCTGGCTCAGCTTGGAAAAACAAAGGGATACGCCCCAATTATTATTGCAAAGTTAAAGCTTTGGAATGATATAGTCACGATGATAATTCACCAGACTTTCTATCGGACGCTGAACAACGGTTCCGATTTTGAAGTGAAAATCTGAAGCTGCGGCTCTTAAAGAATCCTCAAAAAAATAGGCAATTGAACCTATAAAATTGATTTCACTTTCGCGGCATTCTTCGTACGGCATCACCTGAAACTCAAGGAAGTTCTTAAGTTCTTTGTAAATAAAATTCTGAAAATACGGATGCGTTTTTCTGTCCACAATGAACCTCGTGAAATCTGCCATATAAGCATTCGCTCTCGGATTGTGATACATATTTTTGAGCAAATCATCTATGTTCAACTGATATATCTCAGTAAATTGCTGATGCAAATCGGGCGGTAATTTCTTCATAAAATAATGACGCACCAATTGCTTACCCAATGCACTTCCACTACCTTCGTCACCAATAAGAAATCCTAAAGAAGGTAATTCTGTTTTGATATTTTCGCCATCGAAATAGCATGCATTGGAACCTGTTCCGAGAATGCAGACAATTGCCGGAACACCTCTGTATGCTGCATAAGCCGCCGCCAAAAGGTCTTCTTTTACCCGAATCTGTGCGTTGTTGAAAACCTTCTGGATTTCTCTTTCTACAATAAGTTTGTTTTCGGGAGTGCCACAACCGGAGCCGTAGAAAAAGATGTTTTCCAGATAGTCTTTGAATTTGGTAAGTGCCTGATTTTTTTCTATTTCAATTGTAATCAGTTCTGGTTTTATGATATTCGGATTGAATCCAACAGTTTCCGTCTTCAGAACCTCTGTACCGTCGTTTTCCAGAATAACCCAATCGCATTTGGTAGAACCGCCGTCAACAATGGCAATCATATAATATATTATTTAGAATGCTAAAATAATATTTTTTCGGGAAGGTTTGGAGATTTACTTTTTTTCAGCGTTGTCTTGTATGAGCCAATCTTCGATTTCGTCCTCCAGATAATTTGTCTGTAATTTGATAGCATTGATGAAATCGTCGGGAATACTTTCTGTAGAATCGCTGCTTTCGAGATTCCAAAGTTCATCGGACATCAATTCATATTCTGAATAGATTCTTTTGAAACGTGAGCTCGTTTTCTCCAACTCCTCAATCTTTTTTTGCTGAGGCAGAAATTTTCTGTAAGGTCTGCTAGAATTTTTCATTTTTCATTAATTATTTTGTAATTGTGGTGACTTAACAAGAGATGAAAAAATTTCCCGACCAAAACATAGTCAGGATTTGATTACATCATCGATTAATATTAACATTTTCACAATTTATTAACTATTTCATAATTAATCTTTCAGACAAATCGCAAAAACTATTAATACTTAATAAAAGTAAAAATATTTTTGAGACTAAAAAATTATTTAACTATTATTTTAAAACATTTAACAATTCGTATAAATTTGCAATTGAAATGAAACAATTAATTCTCCGTCATAAACAAGTTCTACTCTTCATCATCGCTGGTGGGCTAAGCGCGGTTGTAGAAATCGGCAGCTTCAAAATGCTAAGTGTTTACCTTCCAAAAGTCTTCAATTGGGAATATAATCTGTCCGGAATTAAATATCCGTTTAGTAATATCCTGTCCACAAGTTGCGGAATTATCACCAATTATTTTCTGAGCATTTGGTTTGTGTTTGAAAGAGGAAAACATTCTAAAAGGAAAGAGTTCGCTTATTTCATTTCCGTGTCAGTTGTTTCTACATTCATCAGTTTGTTTCTGTTCCAGATTTTATATCATTTTGTTTTCAAAGACGCTATAGATTTGGGAATCTACGTGCTTTCTCAAGAGATGATGAGTAAGATAACTTCTATCGTCATTGTATCTCTTCTTAATTATTCTGTAAAGAAAAAAGTAATTTTTAACGGATAAAAAAGCTATTTTTGATTTGAGTTAAATTTTAAGTAAGATTAATGAGAACAATTCTGGTCTATGCGTGGCGATTTTGGATGGTAATTTTGGGAACCGTTCTTACCTTAATCTTTTTTCTTCCTGTTTATATTTTATCTTTCCGAAAAGAACATTATAAATATTGTTACTTCTTTATCCGTCTTTGGGCGATTGGCATGTTTTATGGGATGGGTTTCCGTTATAAAAAAATTCTCAAGACCAAGAAAAAAATCGATAAAGATCAACCTTATGTTATCATCTCAAACCACACATCTATTATGGATGTGATGTTACCGTGCATTCTTTTCCCCAATCATCCGCTTTGTTATGTCGGAAAAAAGGAAATCGAGAAAATCCCGATTTTCGGAACGGTATACAAAAGAGTTTGTGTAATGGTGGATAGAAAAAGTGCCAGAAGTCGCGCCGATGTTTATCGAAGATGCGCCGAAAGAATGCAGGACGGACAAAGTGTTGTGATTTTTCCGGAAGGCGGTGTTCCAGATGATACAAGTGTAATTCTTGACCAGTTCAAAGATGGTGCTTTTATTTTGGCGACTAAACATCAATTCCCGATTGCGGTTTTCACTTTCCGAGGTTTGAAGGAAATGTTTCCTTTTGATAACAAAAAAGGTTATCCCGGAGTTGTGAAAGTTTTCTTCAATGACATCCTAACACCAGATGCTACACAAAAAGAATTAAAAGAAAAAGCATTTGAAGAAATCCGATTGTCTCTAATTGAGTAATTAAAATAATTATTCTACAAATAAGACTTTTTACTTACATTTGTTTTTAAATATTAACCTAACATTAACAATAAAATTAAATAATGGAAACACAAAAAACCAACTGGGCACAGTTTATCCCGCTTGTTACCGTTTTCTTTTTCTGGGGATTTGTTGCTGCCAGTAACGACATCCTTATTCCAGTTTTCAAAAAAGCATTCGATTTGACCCAAGGTCAAAGTCAGCTTGTATCTGTCGCTTTTTATATCGCTTATACAGTTGGTTCCATCATTTATATGCTGATTTCATTAGCCATTCGTAAAGATTTGGTCAACAAAATTGGATATAAAAACGGTTTAGCTTTAGGTCTTGCAATTTCTGCCTTAGGAACATTACTGTTTTATCCGGCTGCCAATCTGCATTCGTTTCCATTGATGCTTTCCGGATTGTTTATTGTGGCCTTAGGATTTTCTTTACAGCAAACTGTTGCCAATCCATTAGCGATTGCGCTAGGTCCTGTAAAAACAGGTTCTCAAAGATTGACATTAGCAGGAGGAATCAACAATCTTGGGACGACAATTGGTCCATTGATTGTGAGTTTCGCTATTTTTGGTTCAGCCGCTTCTGAGAATACAGAAATGAGCATCGAAAGTGTAAAAATTCCTTATTTGGTTTTAGGTGTGGCATTCTTAGCCGTTGCAATTTTACTTAAATTATCATCTTTACCAGAACATCCAGACACTATCGAAGAATCTGTAAAAGATGAAGGAACTGTAAGAAGTTCTGCTTTGAAATATCCTCAGTTATTATTGGGAATGTTAGCGATTTTCATCTACGTTGGTGTAGAGGTTTCTACAGCAAGTAACCTACCTGCTTATATGGAATCTATTGTGAATTCTGAAACTGGCGTTCTTTATACTTTACAAGAAATCTCTCCTTACATTTCTCTTTATTGGGCAAGTTTGATGATTGGTCGTTGGACAGGAGCTGTTGAAGCTTTCACAGACAATATGAGTTTGCAAAAAGTATTAAGATTCTTAGCACCTTATTTAGCGTTCGGCGTTTTCCTTTTGGTTAACGCTATTGCAAAACACGATTTGACACCTTTCTATGTTTACGGATTAATTATCCTAGTATTGATTGCCGCAGATATGGCGAGTAAAGGAAATCCTGCAAGAATGCTTTTGATATTCTCAGCTTTAGGAATTGTAGCTACTGGAATTGGTATGTTTACAGATGGAATTATCAGTATTTATGCTTTTACAAGTGTTGGATTGTTCTGTAGTACGCTTTGGCCTTGTATCTTTACACTAGCAGTAAGCGGTTTAGGAAGACACACCAGCCAAGGAAGCAGCTTCCTGATTATGATGATTATGGGAGGAGGAATTGTAAGCTGGTTGCAAGGATTCGTTTCCGAAAGTATTGGTATCCAAAACAGTTATATTGTTGGAGTCTTATGTTTTGCTTATCTTGCATTCTATGCTTGGAGAGTCAGCGGAATTCTGAAAAGCCAAGGTATTAGTTTTGATAAAAAAATATCCGGTGGACACTAAAAAAAATATCTTTATTAAAAATAAACTTTGGGCAATCATTTTGGTTGCCCAATTTTCGTTATTCTATATCCTATCGAAGTTTGAATTTGCTACAACATTTTTTTCGAATCTATATGAATGGAAAAAGGATTTTCACGTCCAATTATTTTCCGGATTCGGATTTTCTGTTGGCGATGTTATTTATACGATTATTTCGCTTGCCCTAGTTTATTCAATCATCAAATTAGTAAGAAAGAAAAAGAGTTTGATTTTAAAGAGAATATTGATTTTCGTAAATGTCTTTTATTTTTTATATCAATGTTTTTGGGGAATGCTATATTTCCAGCCTTTAGTTATAAAAAAACTTTCGAATAAAGAAGTGAAGATTAATGATTCTGATTTAAAAACTTTGAGTCTAAAATATCTTGAACTTTGCAAACAAACGAGAGAAAAAGTTTCCGAAGACAAAAACGGGGTTTTCACAATTAATAATTTTGATAAAATTAAATATGAAATTCTTGAGCAACAAAAGAGTTTACCAAATTTCATCAACACAAAAGAAACCGTTAAGATTCTATCTGTAAAATCAAGTCTTTACAATAGCTTTATGAATTACACTGGAATATTAGGCTATTACAATCCATTCACGGCAGAATCACAATTCAATCCCAATCTTCCTAAGACAAATATTCCTTTTACATTGGCGCACGAGATGTCTCATCAACTTGGTTATGCAAGAGAACAGGAAGCTAGTTTTATCGCTTATTTATGCGCAAAAAACACCAAAAATGCAGATTTACAATATAGCACCCAACTTTATGTTTTAAAAAGCTTACTACGAGCTTTGTCAAGGAATTTGGACAATAAAGATTTTGTTTTAAAAATGATTTCTCAGTATTCTGAAAAAATGCTCAGAGACAGAAAAAACGAATTAGAATTCTACGAAAGGAATGAAGGAATTATAAGTGACTTTTTTGGTGTAACCAATGATTTATTTTTGAAGTCGAATCAACAAGATGGAAGGGTGACTTATTCCTATTTTATCAATCTTTTGGTGATGTATGAAACAAAAAAAGAATCGTACTAGGTACGATTCTAAAAACACAAATGATGAAAAAAAATTTATTGCTCCTGAGTGATTGTCTCAAAAGCCCCGTAAAAGTACAACATATAAATGTAACCTCCAAATATATATTTAAAAATATTTATTAAATATTAAAAACAAACTATCAATCAATAATTTAAGATTTTAAATTTCTATTATTTAAAATAATTCAAATTATAATCATCAAACTTTTTTTAAATATTGGAAGTAAAAATAGTTTTTAAGACCATTATCCTAATCATTTTTAAAGGAACAAATTAAACACAAAAAAAACATCATAACACACTGAAAAACAACAATTAAAGCTTTAAAATCAATAGTATAATTTCTGTAATTATTCTCATAATAATTTCTTTTCCTTATCTCTATACACTACTTTTGTATAAGAAATCTGAAAGTAAATAGTTATTATTAATTATTAAATAATAATAAATACTTATAATTTATAAAAACACAAAAACACAAGTGATCAAATGGAAGTAAGTTAAACAACTTGCTTCCATTTTTTATTCATATTAGGAACTCAGCATATAACCTAAAGCTGATTTAAGATCGAAATCTTTCTTAAAATATAAAGCTAAAAAAACCGTAAATTGAAATCAATTTACGGTTTTATCTTGTAGCGAAGACGGGAATTGAACCCGTGACCTCAGGGTTATGAATCCTGCGCTCTAACCAACTGAGCTACCTCGCCATTTTTGTGGTGCAAATATAAGGATTATTTGCATTTCCACAAACTTTTAATTAACTTTTAAATAATCTAAAACATCTCCTACATGGTTAGGTTTGCTAAGAATCTTATTATCAGAATCTAACACAAAATATGTAGGCGTAGCAACGATATTATAAGTTTCTCCATAAGAGCTATACCAACCTTTCCCTTCTGATGCACTTACCCAAGGATAGATATTTGCTTTGTTTTTGAACTCATCCAAACTACTATCCAAAGAAAAGCCAACAATTTCTATATTTTGCGCTTTCAGTTTATCATATTTCTCAAGTAATTTAGGGAGTTCTGCTTCACAATGCGAACAAGTAGAAGACCAGAAAACAATTATCTTTTTAGAAGCTTTGATATCATAGAGAGATTTAGCTTTTGTATGGATTGCATTAGCTAATGTATTATTTGGCATTTTTGCGCCAATTTCTGTATTATTGTTCGCTTTCAATGTAGAGGATAATCTGTCGTTGATTGTACATTTGAGATTATTAGCTTGGGCAAGATATTTTTCTTTCAACTTATCCATATTGTAAGAATTAAAAATATCAATAAGCTCAGACAATATCGTTTGTCCGCGCGGCGTCTCAAGATTAACAGCATCCAACAATTTATCTACTCCACCTTCAACATTCGATTTGGATGCATTTAAATAGTTAATTAGAGATGGTTTCAAGATTAATGATGTTTCTAGAAACTCTCCAGATTTTGAGTAAAAATCGATATAATCTTGCGGTTTTATTTCAGCTGCTTTTTCCTGAACAGAATATTTTTGATTCTTATTATAATAATCTAAAAACGGATGCGAAGCATAAAGCGACGAATCGTTTTTAGAAAGAGCATTGATTTCTGTTTCTAATGATTTATAAAAACTCTCAGAAGGCTTATAATAATCTTTAATTTGGATAAGAGCAGGCAGGATCAACTCTTGCTTCTTTTGAAGTTCTACATCATTACTAAAAAGCTGATTGGTTTCATCAGTAAAAACTACATTGGAGATTTTATTTTTACTGTCCAATTCAACTTTAAAGTTAATATTGGAGTTCTCGGAAGCCATATTAATGGATGAATTTGACTTTTGAAAAAAAGCTCTCATCATTCCAATATATTTTTTGTCAACTTTGAAAACAGCTTTGTTATTGATAATTTTAGCTTTGGAATAGAGTATTTCTTTTGACCCGTTGAATCCATATAGATAAACTTCTGAATCCGCTAAATAAGTTGGTATATCCGCGCTTACAGTAAACTGCGGAAATGCATATGCAGATATTAATACACTGCTAACGAATAATAATTTTTTCATAGAATAAAATTAAAAAAAACCCACTAAAAAAGTGAGTTTTACAGTATTAAAAAATATTTTTTATTGTAATGTTCTTTGTCTTGATTTTATCACAAAGGCTACAATCATTACTAATGCTACTAGAAATAAGCCTATTACATAGTCATCAATTGGTGATGCCGGATAAGCTCCAATATCTCCAGACTCTGGATTTTCGGGTGGTGGTGGGACAGATTGTCCAAACGTAAGTATACTCATTACTAAAAATAAAAATCCGTATACCTTTTTTAATAAAAGATTTGTCATCATTAAATATTTGTGTGTTTAATTAACAATTTTTTTAATCACAACTTCTCCTTTATCAGAAATTGCTTTCACTACGAAAATACTTTTTGCCTGATAGTTCAAAGGAATAGTATAATCTGTACTTGTAGATATACCTGATTTTGTATTTAAAAGCTGTCCTGCAGAAGAATACACTTCAACAGTAGCTTTATTCCAATCTTTCGCAAATCTCACAGTCCACTTAGAATCTTTTTTAGCAATTACAGTTTGAAAATTATTAAGATTTCCTGTTCCTAAAGTTGCTCCTTCAGGTAACTCATAATATAATCCTAAAACTTGAGTTCCGCTTAAAGACAGCCCTTGACCATCTACTATCTTCGTAAATTGACCTTGAGAATTTTTAATATAGAAACTATTACCATTACTTAATCCTTCCGGCATTCTCTCTCCTTTCTCATAAACCTCAAATTTTATTTGATATGGCTGATCAATATTATTAATATATAAAGGAATTTCTTTTGACTTAAATCCAATTTCGTTAGCTTCATTGATATATAGCTTATCCATTTGGTTAATATCTTCCCCTCCATTTAATACTTCTTCCTTAGTATATATTTTTCGTTCTATACTAGCAGATGGCTCTGCTAATTGATCTCCAGCTACCACAGTATTGACAGTAGCATATGCCTGTAATTTAGTATTAATAGGATCGTAACCAGTTACTGCAGAAGGAGAAATAGCGTAATATGTTCTATCAATTTCTAATCCATCCAAATCGTATACTACGACAGCTACTTGTTTTACAATTTTATCTGCAGGAATATCATTATTATCTTCTGAACTGGATTTAGCAGATGTCACAGAATAATCAACTCCATCGGCACGAGAAGTAAATTTAAATCTTCTAGTTTTAGAAAAATCTAACGTTTGAGCTGTATTTGAATTTAACTTAACCATAAATTCTCCCATCGGCTTAATAATTAATCTATTAGCAGTAATATCTCCTGCTTGAAAAGCCCCTCCTGAAGTCAGTGCAACAATTGCAGTACCATAAGTAGTACCTTGACCTAACTGCCAATTAACTTGAGCGGAACCATAATAAGCAATTCCTACAAGATTTGATATATAATTACCATCACTAAGATTTCCAGCTTCATTAGTTGCAATAAATTTCAAATCTATATTAGTAAGAAATGGATTTGCCACGTGGTAAAGATTTCTACCATAATCTGTAGACCAGTTTGGAGTTTTAGAACTAAATGGATCATCTAAGTAACTTCTATAGGTTTCCCCATATGTATTTCTTAAACTACCATTATATCCAAAATTAACAGCTTGCTGACCTGACAAATTAAAAATAAAATTAGAAGATGTATTTGTATTATCTGAAATAGGATTACCAGAGAATGTTTTTAAATCTGCAGCAGATGTAGAAGTGGGATTCCAAAAATAAGTACTTCCTGAAGCATTTCTTCTAGGCAATATGTAATAAGTCATAGGAGTTCCCACAACTGTATTATTATCTGGATTTATATAAATCTGGTCAAATTTGGAATTGAAATTATTCCATCTGAAAATGGAATTTGGGCTAAAACGACCACTTGGAGTATTAGCTCCATTAGTAAAATTAATTTGTCCCGTTCCGAAAGTATTGATCAGATCCTGAATAGTGAAACCATTAAATGGTAAACTTGTTTGTTGTCTACCTGTTACTCCATTTTGATAATCAGACCTGTATTCTTTATTTACCTTTCCTGTAACGGCAGTTTGTGGTATCCCAGATATGTACAATTGCCCATAATCTGTAGTTAATGCAGGATTATATTTTAAGTTGAAACTAGACGTATTCGCAATAGTTAATCCATCAGCTGCTACTCCATTAATCATAATATTTCCAGAGTTATTTACCACCGCAGAACCAGCAGTTTGTAAACCTCCTCCATTATAAACCAAAGTATTGCTTTGAACTGTTACCAGAGCTGTATTCCCAACATAAGTAAGTATGTTTTGGGAAAAAATAATACCATTAAAAAGTATCAGTTGGAGAATAAATAATTTTCGTATCATCGTGTGTATGTGTTTGTGTGTTCTTCCTGCAAAGATATTAATTTTTTAAATACTTGAAAAAAATATGTAAATAATTAAAGATTTTATAATATTGACTCAATTTTAACGATTGCATTATTTTCAATATCAAACATATAATCTTCCAAAACCTTTTCGGTCGTTCCTCTCAGTCCTCTTGCTCCAAGTCCTTTGTTCATAGTATCTTCCACAATTTCTTCAATTGCATTATCTGTAAACTCAAGAACTACATTATCCATTTTAAAAAGTTCTGTAAACTGATTGATAATCGAATTTTTTGGTTCTTTCATAATTCTTACAAGTGTCTCTTTTGTTAACTTATCCAGATAAGTAATGATCGGAAATCTCCCCAAAAGCTCAGGTATTAATCCAAAACTCTTCAAATCGATCGCATTGATCTGACTTAGGATGTAATCTTCCTCATCAACTTTATTGATTTTTTCCGCAGAAAAACCAATAGCTTGTTTATTCAACCTTCTCTCGATAATCTCCTTCATTCCGTCAAAAGCACCACCAGCAATAAACAAAATGTTCTGAGTATTAACTTGGATATATTTTTGATCCGGATGTTTACGACCACCTTGAGGCGGAACATTAACAATACTTCCTTCTAACAATTTCAGTAAACCTTGCTGAACACCTTCACCGGAAACATCTCTTGTGATGCTAGGGTTATCAGATTTCCTTGCAATTTTATCAATCTCATCTATAAAAACGATTCCTCTTTCCGCTTTTTCTACATCATAATCCGCCACCATCAATAATCTCGAAAGAATACTTTCTACATCTTCCCCAACATAGCCCGCTTCAGTAAGAATTGTTGCATCTACGATACAGAAAGGAACATTAAGTTGTTTTGCAATCGTTTTTGCTAACAAAGTTTTCCCTGTTCCTGTTTCGCCGATCATTATGATGTTAGATTTTTCAATCTCTACTTCACGGTTTTCGTCTTGTGCGTGTAATAATCTCTTATAATGATTATAAACTGCAATTGACAATTGTTTTTTAGCTTGATCCTGACCAATCACATACTCGTCAAGAAAAGCTTTTATTTCTCTAGGCTTTTTAAGTTCTTCCAGAGATTCTGCCATAGAAGCTGAGTTTGATGTTTTATTTACACTATCCTTTACGATAGAATGTGCTTGTTCAATACAATTTTCGCATATAAAGCCATTCTGCCCAGAAATCAGGATTTGAACTTCATCCTTTTTTCTTCCACAAAATGAACATTGATTTGGATTCATAATTTTCTTAAGTTCTAAAATTAAAAAAAGAAGTTCAAGACTTCTTTTATGCTTTTGTTATGGATTCCTGAATTTCTTTGTACTCTTCTGGCGTAAAAACCAGCCTGACATTTTTAAAATTAAGCTCATCCATATTGTTGAGTGGTATCAAATGAATATGAGCGTGAGGCACTTCCAAACCAACAACAGCCACACCTACTCTTTTACAAGGAATAGCTTTTTTGATTTGTTTTGCAATATCCTGGGTGAAAGCCCAAAGTTCTTTATAATCTTCAGAATCTAAATCAAAAATAAGATCAATTTCTTTTTTCGGAACAACCAAAGTATGACCTTTTACCAAAGGCATTGCATCCAGAAAAGCAATATGCTTATCGTCTTCTGCTATTTTATAACTTGGGATTTCTCCGCTGATGATTTTAGAAAAAATAGTGCTCATATTTTTTTTAATATTGATTGTAATTTTCAGCAATTATTAAACCAACAATACTACATTTATCTTATAACGAAATCTCTAAAATTTCAAAAGAAAGTTTGTTACCATTTGGCAATATAATATCTGCAGTTTCACCAACAGCTTTACCCAAAAGACCTTTAGCAATTGGTGTATTTACAGAAATTTTTCCAGATTTTATATCACTTTCATTATCAGGCACCAAAGTGAACTTTTGCTCTCCTTTTGTGGCATTATTTTTCAATCTAACCGTTGTAAGGATAGATACTTTGCTAAGGTCAAGCTGACTTCCATCGATGATTTTGGATGTAGAAATAACATCTTTCAGTTTAGAAATTCTCATTTCCAACATCCCTTGTGCCTCTTTGGCTGCGTCATACTCTGCATTTTCAGACAGGTCGCCTTTATCTCTTGCTTCAGCAATCTGCTGTGTTATTTTTGGTCTTTCAATCGTTTCTAGTTGCTCCAGTTCGGCTTTCATTTTGTCCAAACCTTCTTTGGTTACGTAGTTCATAACAATAAAATTTATCGTTTGTATAAAAAAATAATCCGACCTTTGCCGGATACTAATTTGTCTCGAATTGAGTTTACAAATATATAATTTATTTTGAAATGAAAGCTAAAAAAATCGCATCATCATTAGCATTATTTTTGATTATCAGCATTTTAACCATTAATAATTCTTGTAGTGAAAGAAATGAAACCGTAAGCTGTTTTCCCAACTCTATTATTTCAGTCCAACTTGACCTCAAGTTACCTTTATATTATAAATTACAAACAGTAGGAGCTTGGGAATATATTAGCGTAGATGGAGCAGGAACTAGAGGATTAATTGTAGTAAGAACCACAACCGGATTCAAAGTTTATGACAGAAATGCGCCGCATATTTGCCCGGATACAGATACAACCTTGGAAGTTAAGAACGACACTTCTATTTATTGTCCAAAAGATGGCTCACAATGGATTTTGATTACCGGTCAGCCAACAGATAATAGTGTGGCAAAAATAGCTCCTAAAACTTATGGATACAGTTATAATTCTGCTTCCAATATTTTAGATATTTATAATTAAAATGAGAGTCGTAATCCAACGCGTTTCCGAAGGAAACGTAAAAGTAGATAACCAAATTGTCGGAGAAATCGGAAAAGGATTAATGCTTTTGATTGGCGTTGATGAAAGTGATGAAAACACAGATGCAGATTGGCTTGTTAAGAAAATTCTGGATGTAAGAGTTTTTTCTGACGAAGAAGGAAAAATGAATCATTCTGTGAAAGATATCAACGGCGAAATTCTTTGCATCAGTCAATTCACTTTGATTTCTGATTATAAAAAAGGCAACCGACCGTCTTACATCAAAGCGGCTAGACCGGACAAAGCCATCCCATTATTTGAATATTTTAAAGATGAAATAAAAAAGTCTGGCTTGAAAACCGAAAGCGGAATCTTCGGGGCAGATATGAAAGTTTCACTAATTAATGATGGACCTGTCACCTTAGTTTTTGACAGCAAGACAAAATTATAAAGGAGCAAATATTTGCTCCTTTACTTTTAATCGACCTCGTATTCAAGTTTTATGGTAATGCTTGCTTCTTTATCTTTGGAAGTAGTATTGTAAGTTCCGCCATAAGAATAATCTTCGTTGGAGTTAGGAGCTGTAATTTGAATCACACCCATTGTAGCTTTTTTCAAATTTCCGAGACTACTTCCTGCGTTGTCTGCAATTTTTTCTGCACGCTCTTTGGCGTCTTTAGTAGCGTTGGCAATCATTTCTTGTTTTACATCAGACAGTTTTGTATAAAAATATTGTGGTGATGAAGAAGTAAATTCGATTCCGCGATTGATGATTTCTGTAATGTTTCTGGAAATATTTTCAATCTTAGCCACTTCTTTTGATTTTATGGAAACACTTTGAGTCAAATTATAACCTGAAAATTCTCCTTGCTGATAATTGCCGTTAGAATCTGTAAAACTTCTGAATTGTTTCTGAATATCCACAGCGGAAAAAATCATCTCATTTTCCTTCACTCCTTTTGATTTTAAATATTGAGAAATCACTTGCCGGTCAATTGCCAAGGCATCATAAGCAGATTTCAACTCAAAACTATTTTTGGAAAAACTTCCAGACCAGGAAATCAAGTCAGAAGTAAAAGTTTTGGAACCAAGTCCCGTTACAGAAACCGTATTTTCCGATTTGTTTCTGTTTTTCACAGCACTTCCCAGTAAAGCAGCAGCAATAATAAAACCCAAAGCAGCAATTCCAACTGCAATATAATTCTTCATAAAATTTTGTATTTGAGTTCTTTGCATCAAACTTAATACCAAATTTTAAGATTTCATTAACATTATTATTTAATGAAACCCCTTCAGAGTTTAAAACTCTGAAGGAGTTGATTAGCATCTTTCTATTAGAATATCGATTTCTCAAATTCTAAGCTTACACCTTTCATTTCTCCTGACATTGGTGGAACGGTTTTTGTCAATTTGATTTTAATGAAAGTGATTTGAGGAAATGTATTTTCAATTTTGTTAATGATTCTTCCAATCACGTGTTCCAAAAGTTCGGAACGGATTGCCATTTCCTGATGGATGATTTCGCTAACCTCAGCGTAATTGATGGTGTCATTAAGATTATCAGATTGTGAGGCTTTTTCTAAATCGGCTTGTAATTCTGCATTGATGATATAATTATTCCCAATCAAAGCTTCTTCTGGCAAAACACCGTGATAAGCATAGATTTTTATGTCTTCTAAAATGATTTTTGATTTCATTCTTTAAAAATAGAAAAATATTTTGAACGCAAAGTCCGCAAAGATTTTTAATCATAATTGAAAAATATTTTAAGGTTCGCAAAGGCGTAAAACTCAGCAAAGAAACAAACGAATTAAAACATTTAGTTTGTCATTCCGGAAGAATCTCTTCGGTTTAGATTCTTACAGAATGAAAAAGATTCTGGTAAACTCTTATTTATTCTGAAGGTTTCTTTCTTGCAAAGCTGCAATAGGGATAGTAGTGGAAATCCTTTTTTGCAAAAAAAGATTGCAACGGATAGCCCGGCTCTGCAAATTTTTGCTTCGGGAAAGCTTTGGAAAAATCTTGCGGAGATTGCCCAAATAATTCCACAAAAAAAAACCTCATCTGAAAAGACAAGGTTTTGATTTTATTTGATGCTTTTGGAAAGTTCCAGCATGGCTTCAATCGGTTTCAATGCTTTGAGACGAATATCCTCGTCCATTGTAATTTCCGGAAGTTCATATTTCATACACAGATAAAGTTTTTCCAGCGTGTTTCTCTTCATAAAGAAACATTCTGAGCAGTTGCAGCTCTCGTCGAAAACCAAAGCGGGAATCAAAGATTTGTGTGGTGCGCGTTTTCTCATCTCGTGAAGAATTCCTTCTTCAGTCGCAATGATAAACTCTTGGCAATCATCTTGTTCTACATAATTCAAAAGCGCGGACGTTGAACCGATGAAATGCGCCAGTTCCAAAACCGGTGTTTCACTTTCCGGATGTGCGATCAGTTTTGCATTCGGGTGGTCTGCCAGCTGTTTTGCGATACGCTCCATAGAAAATGCCTCGTGAACGATACAGCTCCCGTCCCAAAGAATCATATCACGACCTGTTTTCTTGCTGAGATATCTTCCTAAGTTTTTATCCGGAGCGAATATAATAGGTCGGTCTTTTGGTAAAGCATTAATGATCTGTTCTGCATTGGAACTTGTCACGATGATGTCGGAAGCGGCTTTGGTTTCCGCATTACAGTTGATGTAAGTTGCTACCAGTGCATCTGGATATTGCTCGCGCATCTTGTTGAGACCTTCCGCCGAACAACCGTCTGCTAATGAACAGCCTGCTAAAGTATCGGGCAGAACAACTTTTTTGGTCGGGTTAAGGATTTTTGCCGCTTCTGCCATAAAGTGGACGCCACAAAAAGCGATCATATCTGCATCGGTTTCCTTTGCCTGTCTTGCCAACTGTAAAGAGTCTCCAAGGAAATCAGCGATATCCTGAATCGGTCCTGGCTGATAATAATGCGCCAGAATAACGGCATTTTTTTCTTTTTTGAGGTCAAGAATAGCTTTCACAAGGTCATCGCCTATTGGAATCGCAAATTCTTTGAGGTCAAGAAAACCTTTTACAGGCATATTGTTGATTGCAATGTCTAATGTATTTTCCATTACGTGTTTTTCAGATTTTATTCGTTGATAAAGTTATTAATAATTTTCTCGACTTCCGCTTTTGCCTCATCCAAATCTGTATTAACAATAATTTTATCAAAATGCTTTTGGTAAGTCATTTCCTCGCCTGCTTTTTCCACTCGGGTTTTTATGGTTTCTGCGCAGTCGGTATTTCTTTTTATCAATCTCTGTTCCAATTCGGCGATGCTTGGAGGCATTACAAAAATCGATAAAGCCTTGTCTCCGAATATCTCTTTCAGCCGAATTCCGCCTTTTACATCGACATCAAAAATCACGACTTTTCCTTCTTTCCAGATTCTTTGGACTTCGGATTTAAGAGTTCCGTAATATTTATCGGTATAAACTTCTTCAAATTCTACAAAACCATCTTGTGATATTTTGGCTCTGAACTCTTCCGGCGTCAGAAAATAATAATCTTTTGCGTGTTCTTCTTCGCCTCTTGGTTGTCTTGTAGTTGCTGAAATTGAGAAACTCAGTTGTGGAATTACGGAAAGTCCGTGTTTGACCAACGTTGTTTTACCACTTCCGGACGGCGCGGAGAATATGATGACTTTTTCTTTCAAAATTTGATTTTTAAAATTCTATGTTAAATTGTTTTCTGATGTATTTTAGAATACCTACGAAATCTTGGAGCTCATCAATGCCAGGATAGTTTTTTAAATAAGATTCGGGATTGCTGTATTCAAATTCATTCTGTTGTTTTCCTGCTTTATATTTTACCAAGTAACCAGTACCATCAAGAACCGACATTAGTTGTTGATGAAATACAAATGCATTTTCATCTGTATCAAAAATAACTTTTTTATTACTTGTCTTTTTGTATTGAAAAGCTTCTTCTTTTGGTAAGTAATTTATATTTCTTGCTTGAATGTTTACGAAAATTTCTTCTAATGATTTTTCAGATTTTAGAATTGTGTTTTTTGGTTTTATGAGCTCTTTGTCTAGTTTTTTTGGCAAAAACCATTGGATTAAATTTGCTTTCCAAGTTTTATCTTCTTGATAAATTCTGAAAACATAACTGCTGTTTGTAATTCCTCTGTCTTTATAAATTCTAATTTCTGATTCTTTCAATTCTGATGGAATATTAGCAAGAAAATCTATATTTTGTGATTTTACAATCGCAAATAAAAATATTAATAAAAACTTAAACGAAAAATTCATAAGCTTTTAAAATACATTTCTATAGAACATTCAGCGTTTGTTCCTTGATTTTCTCTAAATCATCCTTCATCTCAACAACCAATTTCTGAATCTCAGAATGATTAGCTTTTGAACCCAACGTATTGATTTCTCTTCCCATTTCCTGAGCAATGAAACCTAATTTCTTTCCATTGAAATCTTCATTTCTCATCACTTCAAGATAATATTTGATATGTTGGGAAAGACGAACTTTTTCTTCTGATATATCTAATTTCTCCACGAAATAAACCATCTCCTGATAGTATCTTGTCTCATCTACATTTTCAAAATTCTTAAGCGCAGTCTGATATCTATCCTTAATTGGCTGAATCCTTTCTTCTTCGTATTGGGCTACCTGACTTAGATTATACTCGATATTCTGGACAATTTTCTCAATCTCTTCGGCTAAGTTATTACCTTCTGTTTGACGGAATTCTATAAATTTACTTACTGAATCTTGCACAACAGAAAGAAGCGCTTTCCACTCATCTTCTTCTAACTCAGAACTTTTTGTTGATAAAACATCTGGCATTCTTACAGCCATTTTTAGATATTCGAATTCTGGAGCATCAGAAGCAACCGCTCTCAACTGTTCAATATAATCTTTGACAATATCTTGATTGATTTTCACCTCATTGCTGTCTTCCAGACTTTCGCAGTTGATGTAACAATCTACTTTTCCACGAAGGATTTTATCATTCAGTAATTTCCTAATATCGAATTCTTTTTCCTTATACCTAAGTGGTGTTTTAACATTCAAATCAAAATTTTTGCTGTTCAGCGATTTGATATCAACGGTAATCTTTGTTCCTTGATAAACAGTTTCGGCTCTCCCAAAACCTGTCATAGATAATATCATACGATTCTATATAAGAGTGCAAAGATAATTAAAAAACTATTGGCAAAATCTTTATGATATTGATCTTGTTTCGTAGAAAATAATTCAAATGAGTGTTTAAAATTTTTGAAAATGATATCTTTGCACCCTTAAAAATATGCAGTATGAATAAACTAATAACCCTTTTCCTAATTTTGTTGAGTACTTTTTCTAATGCTTCAACAATTGAACTTCCTAAAGACAGTTACAGAATAGATGAAGGAAAAAGACTGATTGTCTGCAATACGGATCTTAGTAAATTAGAATTTGACGGACAGGCAATTACTATAAACATCAATGGTAATGATTTCAAAGTTCTTGATAATGTTACTACTCTGAAGATTGGATCAAGATATATCTTAAGTTGGGAAATGATTAGATATTCTATTTATTTTACAGAATTGCCTCTTCTTTATATCAATTCAGCATCAACTATTGTTGACACACCTAAAGTTTTATCTCACATAACAATTGTTGAAAGAGACGGAAAAACAGTTGTTTCCAATGCTGGTATAGAATATCGTGGTGCGTCCTCGCAATTATATCCTAAAAAATCTTTTGAAATTGAGTTTTGGAATGACACAAAAGGGAATGACACAAAGGATATTGCTCTGTTTGATATGCGAGAAGATAAAGACTGGAACATCCAAGCTATGTATAATGAACCTCTCAAAATTGCAAGTAAAACAGCTTGGGAAATCTGGGACAATATCAGCCAACTCTATTATAAGGACAAAGAACCGGAAGCAAGATCTGGAATTAGAACAAAATATGTAGAAGCATTTGTAAACAACTCCTATCAAGGATTATATGGTATTTCAGAAAAAATTGACAGAAAGCAGCTAAAACTTAAAAAAAATACAGAGTCCGAAATCAGAGGAGAATTATATAAAGCAGACTCTTGGGAAACAACCACTTATTATGATTTACCAGAGTTTGATAATAATTCTGAAACTTGGGGTGGTTTCGAATACAAATACCCAAAAGATTTAAGAAACTGGAGCAATTTATATGCTTTACATGAGTTTGTAATTAATAGTTCTAATGAGATTTTCTATTCTCAATACAAAGAAAAATATGACGATAGAAATATTATTGACTATTTTATTTTTATGAATGTCCTGAGAGTATTAGACAATACAGGAAAGAATGTTTATACAGCTAGATATAACAAAAATGAAAAATATTTCTTTGTCCCTTGGGATCTTGATGGTGTACTGGGAAGAATTTGGGACTCTTCAATAGATAATACAACTGATGACTTATTGACGAACGGTCTATATAATAGACTTTATAATGACACAAGACCTGAAGGCTTCCGATTGGATCTGAAAAACCGATGGACAGAATTAAGAAATAACTCTGTTACGGTAGATAAAATAATGCAAATCCTGATTGATAACTTTAATTACCTGAAAGATAATGGTGCATTAGAAAGAGATCAGATAGCTAATTCTGGAAGTACAATTTCATCCGAATATGAAGAGTTTGCATATATCCGTGAGTGGTTAACGAAAAGAATAGAATATCTCGACAAAGCATTTAATTTTGAAGCTATCGGAACACCGCCAGCAGACAATGATACCGACATACAAATAGAAAAACAAAACTCTAAATTTGTTCTCTATCCAAACCCTGCAAAAAACTATATTTATTTCATTGATAAAAATAATAAAACTGAAAAGTCATTTTTAGATATTACAATTTACTCTACATCTGGAAGAATCATTAAAAACATCAACCAAAACCCTATTGATCAAAGTGTTTTTATTGGCAATTTATCGGATGGCAACTATATTCTCAATATCAAAACCAATTCTGGTTATAAGCAAAGTTTCAAATTGATTATTGATAAATAATAATCTTTGGTTAGATAAATTTTCATCAGTCAGAACATACTTTTTATTCCATAGAAATCCTTATTTTTGCCACATATGAAAAGATGGTATCTCTACCCTTTTTCCTTGGGTTATCATTTGGGAACTTCTATTAGAAACCGAATGTATGATTGGGGAATTTTTTCTTCTACGAAATTCAGAACACCAATAATTGGTGTCGGAAACCTGTCGGTTGGTGGCAGCGGAAAATCGCCAATGGTTATGTATTTGGCAGATTATTTATCCAAATTCTACAGGACAGGTGTTCTTTCACGTGGCTACGGAAGAATCACAAAAGGCTACAGCATTGTTAACTACGACAGCAATTATAAATTGGTGGGTGATGAGCCTATGCAGTTGTTCGAACGTTTTCGTAATCGTTTCGTCATTGGCGTTTGTGAAGACCGTGTTTATGGTGCAAAAAAAATCATCGAAGATATGGACCTGGATGTTCTTCTTCTGGATGACAGCTTTCAGCATCGTGCGATAAAACCTGGAATGAATCTTCTTTTAACAGATTACAACGATCCTTATTTTAAAGATTTCATTTTACCTGCCGGTGACCTTCGTGAAAGCCGACACGGAATGAGCCGTGCAAATCTTATAATGGTAACGAAGTGCCCTGATGATTTAACTGAGGAAAAAAAGCAATATTATATTTCCAGAATCAGACCTCAGCATTACCAGAAAGTATTTTTTTCATCAATTGCCTATGACGAGAATATTCTTGGTATTGATAAAATAATGCCTGTAAAGAACTTGGATTATTATGATGTTTTATTGATTACCGGAATAGCAAATCCTTCACAGCTTCTGAAAGAGATTTCGAAGTACAATAAAAAGATTAAACATCTCCAGTTCAAAGATCATCATAATTTTACTGATGATGACATCAAAAAGATTACTGCAGAGTACAAAAAATTGGGTGAATATAAAGTCATTCTAACAACCGAAAAAGATTATGTTCGCCTGAAAACATTTGATTATCTTCGAAACAAAATCTATTATTGGCCAATTAATGTGGAGATAGATAAACCGCAGGAATTTAATAATATCATTCAGAATTATGTTAGAAAAGTTTAAAGAAACGGCAGAATTCATCAAAAACATTATCGGGGAAACTCCTGATTTTGCTATTGTTTTGGGTTCTGGTCTTGGAAAACTTCAACACGAGGTTGAGGCTATTCATACTTTAGATTATAAAGACATTCCGAATTTCCCCCAAACTACAGTTGTTGGTCACGGCGGAAAATTGATTTACGGAATTCTCGAAGGCAAAAAAGTTTTGATGATGAGTGGGCGTTTTCATTATTATGAAGGTCATTCTATGGAAACTGTCACTTTTCCTTTCCGAGTTTTTCACTTATTAGGAATTAAGAATTTGATTTTATCTAATGCTTGTGGCGGCGTGAATCCCAACTTCAAAGTAGCGGATATTATGGTTTTAACCGATCATATCAATATGATGCCCGAGCATCCGTTGAGGGGTAAAAACATTGATGAATTGGGACCTCGTTTTGTGGATATGAGTGAGCCTTATAATCGCAAAATGATTGAACTAGCTAAACAAATTGCTGTTCAGGAAAACATAGATTTAAAAGAAGGTGTCTATGTCGCTTTGACAGGTCCAACTTTTGAAACACCTGCAGAATACGGAATGGTAAAAGCCATTGGCGGAGATGCTGTTGGAATGAGTACTGTTCCGGAAGTGATTGTTGCAAAACATCAGGGAATGGATTGTTTCTGTCTTTCTATCATCACAGATTTAGGAGGTCCTGATATTTCCTTCGCTGTTTCTCATGAAGAAGTTTTGGAAGCAGCCAACAAAGCAATGCCTAGCGTCATCAAAATTGTAAAAGGTCTCGTAAAAAATTATAATTAAATAAAATTAAAAATCCTCAGAAATTCTGAGGATTTTGTTTTAATTCTTGATTAACTTTTCATAACTCTTGGAGCCATCTATATTTTCAAATTCTATGAAATAAACACCTTTCATCAATTGAGAAACATCCAGACTTACAACGGATTTTTGAGATACCACTTGTTTTCCGGTCGAATCATAAATTTTAACCGAACTGATTTTATCCGCATTAGTAAAATTCAAGATATCTTTTACAGGATTAGGATAAACGCCTATTTTCTTCGCTGAAGAATTAACATCATCAACAGCCAGAGCAGGAGAGAATGTCAAAGTTGCATAATCTTTATTTCCTGCGCCATGGTACGCCAAAGCTGTGGAAGTTCCCTTACCATAGAATATAGGAAGACTTCCTGCAGCATTCGTAAATGCGTAATCACCAGCTCCTCCCGCAAGAGTTCTTCTTACTACCAAAGTCCGTATTCCGGAAGCGACTGTATTAGAAAGCTCTGTCCAGTTTTGTACAGCATCTGCCGATGGAGCTACTCCTACTCCATTAAAAGTGTAGTCTCTATCAGCACTGCTATTGTAAATAAAGCCATCCGCTCCTGATTTCATCCCTTCATTACTGAATCCAATTCCTAACCAACTGGTACTACTCCCGGTTAAAGTCATAGTGACATTTGTAGCATCAACATCAATTTTTATTGACATAGAAGTTGTGGGCAAACTGACCATCCCAGTAGAAAACTGAGAAAAGAACATACCGCTGATAAAAAGCGGAATTCCTAAAAGTAGATTTTTTTTAAACATATTATTAAAATTTTAGAAGATTAATCATTTCATTATTATTAGATTTCACAGCATATTCAAACGCCGAAATTCCAAGCGAATCTTTTATAGTTCTGTCCGCTTTATTTTGTAAAAGTATTTTTACGAGTTCCAGATTTCCTCTTTTTACGGCCCATAAAAGTGGAGTATTTCCAAAAGAATCCTGAATATTAGGGTCAGCATTTTTTGATAACATTTTTTCTACAAGTTCTTTATTATAATTAATACAAAGCGACGAAAGCGCTGTTCCTTCCTGACTGAGATAGTTCAAGTCTTTTACGTTATCAATCAGATATTTTGCAACCTCGGTATTGCCTCTGTAACAAGCCAAAATCAAAGGTGTAAAACCTCTTTCATTTTTAGAATTAATGATATCCGGATTTTGACTAACCAAAGCTTTCATTTCTTCAAGAGTTCCGCTTCGTGCGATATCAAAAACATTTTTAGTCTGAGAAAAACTCAACACGAAAAACATTATCAAAAAAATTACTGTAAAATATTTTTTCATTATTTCTGAAGTAAGAAGTTATAGTTCACGTTCACATTTTCCGCCACTTTTGCAGCCACCATTTTTGGAATTTTAACTTTATAATCTGCAGTTTTTGCGACAAATTTTCCCTGAACAACAATCTTGTCATCTTTCAGATAGATGTTAGCCGTTGATTGAACTGCATTATCAACACCGTGGAAATTCAATGTTCCGGAAATGGTGTAAGCTTTTGGTTTGGCTGACAAATCGCTTTTATTAAAATTCTGGATTTTCCCCTTAAAGCTTGTCTTAGGATATTTGGTAGATTCTGCATAGTTTTCATTAAAATGTTCCTGCATGAGACTAACTTTAAACGTAAATCCATTGACCATTGCAAGCGAGGCAATATCGCCGGTATCGGCATTCATGATTGTTGTCGAATTGTTATTCTCGGCATACACATCTTCAAATAGCGGAACCGAAGCTTCAAAAGTAATTTTCCCGGTTTTGGTAGAATATTTTTGAGCAAAGGCGAAATTCGAGGTTATAATAATGCCCATAAAAAAAACTAAAGCTTTCATTTTTTCATTTGTTTATAGATTAATTTTCCAGTAAACCATCTGCTTTCCATTTGATGATCAGGTTGATATTATCCTGAGACAATGTTCCACCCTGAGGCATTTTCAAAGGGTCGCCGTTAGCTCTCTGGATTCTGTCCAGAATGTTGTCAATAGAATTTTTCACAGCCGTGTAATCCGTGAGAGGAAAATAAGGATTAGAACCCGTCGGCGAGTGGCAAACGACACAATTATTATCAATGATTGTTTTCACATTTTTGTTGTAGCTCACTGTTTCTGTAATCGGCTTCACATCAGAAATTTCTTCAAAAGTTTTGGTATCGCAACTCATCAACATCAAAAATCCCAAAACCGGAATGAATAGTTTTATTGTTTTTTTCATAATCAGTATTTTAAAAAACTCTGTAAAGATTAAACCCAAAAAAGAAATGTCCTTTTCCCCAATCACCAGTCGCATTGGAAATGTAACCGGTTTCCGTGTTGGCCTGCGAGTTACTGAAAACCAACTGGAACACGTGTCCGCCAGTATCGATGTCCATCCCTACAGATAAAGGATTTTTGTAAAAGTTCTTATCCTCGAAATTGTAGAAATATTCTGCGTTGATAGAAACCCGTTTCGAGATTTTATATCTTCCGCCTAAACCTGTTGAGAAGAGATTTTTGCTGTCAATGGTTGGTTCGATGAGATTTTTATGAACAAAACTTGGCATCAATTGTAAGGTCAGATTCTCTGTGAATCTTCTTGAAATCAACAATTGAGATAGATAGGCAAATCTGTCGGAAAATTCCAACTTTGGGAAATCATCTTTTCTGAGTTCCGAATTGATGTCCAAAACATTGTAACCAACAATATCAAATGGCGATTCTTTTTCCTGTTTGAATAGTCTATATTTTGCACCAAACTCATAAGTTTTTTGGTAAGTATGCCGGGAAGCACTCAAGGCAAGCCAATCTTCCAAGCCATAGATTACGCCTAATTTTGTGGTCGCATTATCTAATCCGAAGAAATTTTTGAACCCATCACTTACATCCCCGAATCTATGAGAAATGTCAAGATAGAATTCTTTTCTTGCAGGTAATTTTGTGGATTGCGCAGTAACAACCTGCAGTGCCTTGAAACTAGGAGAATATGATTCTTCAGTTTTTACAGTATCAATTTCTTTTAACAAATCATCCTGTGCATAAGAGAAAATTAAAATAAATAGAGAAATAAATGATAAAAATTTCAACATATTAACATTTTAATGTCAAAATTATAACGTATCTCTACAAAAAAACGGTGACTAAAGTCACCGTTTTTCAAATATTTCTATCCCTAATGGGGTTTGTGAAATCAATCCTTCTTTTTCAAATTTTTTCAGAATACGACTTACGACTTCCCTCGCTGTTCCCAATTCATCAGCAATCTTCTTGTGGGAGACCTTTACAGCATCAGCCCCATTTCTTTTGATTCGTTCGTGGAGATATTCCAACACCCTATGGTCAAGCTTTTGGAAAACAATTTTATTGATTGTCTCCATCATAAACTTATATCGGGAATCATATTCCAGGAAAAACATTTGGTTCAGCATGGGATATTTCTGAAGCCAAATTAAAAATTGAGAAACGGGCAGAAGAAGAACATCGGATTTTTCCTCAGAGACGGCGTAGATTCGGCTCACTTTATCGGTGAATATCGTAGAAAAAGTCATAATGCAACTCTCACCTGGTGATATATAATAATAAACAAGCTCTTTCCCGTCATTCAAATTATACACCTTTACCGAACCCTTTATAAGTATAGGGATAAATTTTACCTTATCACCTTCAGCAATCAATTCTTGTTTAGCATTGACCGAGGTAAAAATCCCGTGTTCTTTGAGTTCCTGATAAAAGCCTTCATCAAATTTTTCAAATTTTCTTTTGATGAAATCCGAGTTTCCCATTAATAATTTTTAATCAAAATTAAATATATTTTGATAATTTCAATCAAATTCAAAACAAATTTCAAAATACCTTACGGATTAATCATTCTTCAACACAAACATTTCTTAACATCTACAAATTCGATATTAATCACTAACTTCGTTCATCAAAATTTAAAAAAAATGAAGAGGATATTAGTTTACATCTTATTATTTGTGTTTCAATTGGGATTTTCTCAGGAAGTTCCAAAAGTTCTGAAAACCAAATTTTCCAAAGAAGCACTCGCTCAAAAATTACAGGATGAAAATGGAAAAGAAACTTCCATAAAAGATATTTTGCATCAGCACAAAGGAAAAGTTTTGATACTAGATTTCTGGGCCGGTTGGTGTAGAGACTGTCTAAAAGCATTTCCAAAAGCTAAAGAACTGGAAGCAAACAATCCCAATATAGATTTTGTTTTCCTTTCACTGGAACGCTCAAAAGAAGGTTTTGATAAAAGCCTCGAAAAGCACGAAATGACTGACAAAGAAAACTATTGGTTTGCTTCCGGTTGGAAAAATAACTTCAACAATTATGTGGATCTCAACTGGATTCCTAGATATATTGTAGTTGACCAAAAATCGGATATTGCAAAATATTATGCGATTTCTCCCGAAGACCCAGAAATCCAATCGACAATAGATAAGCTGACAAAATAACAATTGACAATCCCGAAAATTTCGGGATTCTTTTTTGTCTAAATTTGTAATAACCATAAAAGATAAAAAAGACTTTTATTTTTTGTGACTTTTGTGGTAAAAATAATCGAACATCAGATGCAACCGCAACGCAAAATCATCCATGTAGATATGGACGCTTTTTATGCTTCCGTGGAGCAACTCGACAATCCGGGTTTGCGAGGGAAAGCGATTGCTGTTGGCGGCGGACATCGTGGCGTAGTTGCGGCGGCAAGCTATGAAGCGAGAAAATTCGGGGTACGTTCTGCGATGCCCAGTAAAACGGCCAAAGAAAAATGTCCACATCTCATTTTTGTAAAGCCAAGATTCCAGCGTTACAAAGAAATCTCCAACAAAATCCGAAACATCTTCCACGATTATACAGACTTGGTCGAACCACTTTCTTTGGATGAGGCCTATCTGGATGTCACTGAAAATAAGAAAGATATAGAATCTGCCAACGATATTGCCAGAGAAATCCGAAAACGAATATTTGAAGAAACTGGATTAACCGCTTCTGCAGGCATTTCCGTCAATAAATTTTTGGCAAAAGTCGCTTCTGACATCAATAAACCGAATGGGCAGAAAACCATTCATCCCACAAAAATTGATGAATTTTTGGAAAATCTCCCGATTGAGAAGTTTTACGGCGTCGGAAAAGTGACTGCTAATAAAATGCACACGCTTCACATCTTCAAAGGGGCAGATTTGAAGGCTAAGACTTTGGAACAGCTCGAAGGTCTTTTCGGAAAATCCGGAATCTATTATTATAATGTTGTACGTGGAATTCATAATGGTGAAGTAAAACCTAACCGAATCCAGAAAAGCGTTGCCGTTGAAAGAACGTTTTGGGATGACATCAATGAAGATGAGGAAATTGATGAAAAACTAAAATCTCTGAGTCAGGAACTGGAAGAACGTCTCGGAAGAAAAGAAATCAAAGGAAAAACCTTAACGCTTAAAATCAAGTACAAAGATTTTTCACTTTATACGAGAAGCAAAACTCAGGAATTATATTTTGAAAATGCAGAGAAATTCTACAATACGGCAAAACAACTTTGGGAATTGAGGCCTTTTGACAAAGCGATTCGCTTGCTTGGATTATCACTTTCCAATCTTAATACAGAAGAAAAAAAACAAGTTTCTGTCCAGTTGAAAATCCCTTTTGAAGAGTTTGGTGATTAAGTTTTTTAAACGCAAAGTCCGCAAAGGCGCTTTACTCAGCAAATAATTTAGTTTTAAAGTTCATTTTGTCATTCCGGAGGAATCTAGACTGTTGAGATTGACTTCGTCAAACCACTTCGTTAGGTTTCCTCCGGAATGACAAAATTGTGTTTGTGTTAAGTTTGGATTTATGACAAATCTTCAACCTCGCAAAGCGCGCCCCGACTTATCTCTTTTTATTCTTTTATTTTTATTTGAATCGATGAACCACTTCGTTAGGTTTGAGTGGAGCTCTTTTTCTTTTTTGAGAAAAAAAAAGAAAAAAGCGGGAACGGAAGGCGGATAAAGGCGTCCAAATAATTCTCCTCGATTCTTTTTACTTTATCTTGAATTTTTGAAGTGGCTTGATATTTTCATAGAACGAAACATCAAATCAAACAATCTGAAAAAATCTACAATCTTATGAACGGGACTATGATTCAGTTTTTCCATTGGTATACCGATGGTGATTCTTTCCTTTGGAAACACACCAAAGACTCTGCACAATATCTTTCCGACTTAGGAATCACAGCAGTTTGGCTACCTCCGGCTTACAAAAGCACAAATGGCGGCTACTCCGTTGGTTATGATGCTTACGATCTTTTTGACTTGGGAGAATTTGATCAAAAAGGAACGACTGTTACAAAATACGGTTCGAAGGAAGAATATCTGGATGCCATCAAATCTCTGAAAGAAAAAAACATCCAAGTCATAGTAGATGTTGTTCTGAATCACAAAGCCGGTGGCGATGAGCTGGAGAAATTCAAAGTTATACAGGTGGATGAGGAAGACCGCAACAAAGACATTTCTGATGTTATGGAAATCGAATCTTACACCAAATTCACCTTTCCTGGAAGAGGCGATACTTATTCTGATTTCAAATGGGATTTCAACTGTTTTACAGGTGTAGATTATGCGGAAGGTAAGGAAAAAGGAATTTTTCGTCTTATCCACGAACACGCCGATGGCTGGGATGATATTATTTCGGATGAGAAAGGAAATTATGATTTTTTGATGTATAATGATATCGAACACCGTAATCCTTTTGTTCGCGAAGAACTTAATCATTGGGGAAAATGGTATTTTGACCAGACAGATTTTGATGGCGTGAGGCTGGATGCAGTGAAACATATTTCGCCTGATTTTTATAAAGAATGGTTAACACTTCTGCGCTCCAACTCCGGAAAAAATATTTTTGCGGTTGGAGAATATTGGGCACCTGGAGAATTGCCACTTTTGGAAGCTTACATAGATTCTACCGAAGGTTGTATGAGCTTGTTTGATTCTTCCTTGCAGCATAATTTGCATCAGGCCTCCAAAAATCCGGATTATGATTTGAGAGAAATTTTCAATGAAACGCTTGTGGGGTCTCATCCTGATAAAGCTGTAACTGTGGTTGACAATCACGACACGCAGCCGCTTCAGGCTTTGGAAGCTCCGGTTGAAACTTGGTTCAAACCGATTGCTTATGCTTTGATTTTGTTGAGAAAAGATGGTTATCCTTGTGTTTTCTATCCCGATTTGTACGGCGCGAGCTACAAAGACCAAGGAAAAGATGGCAACGAATATGAAATCTTCCTCGACAAAGTGGATGCGATTGAAGAACTCATCCGAGCCAGAAAGGATTTTGCTTATGGGGAGCAAAGAGATTATTTTGATGATGCACATTGCATTGGCTGGACTCGTGAAGGTGACGATGAACATCAAGGATGTGCCGTTGTTTTGAGTAACAAAGATGTGAATCAAAAATCGATGGAAATAGGAAAACGATATGCGGGAAAAACGTTCTATGATTTTACAAAACATCTCGAAGATAAAATTACAATTGATGAAAACGGTTGGGCAGATTTTCCTTGTCCTGCCGGGAATGTGAGTGTTTGGGTAGCAGAGTGATGACCTTCAGAAATTATTTAAATTAAATCCAATAATTATGGAAAATGCAGAAAAACCGCCAAAAGTAATAGGTATCGGCGGCATCTTTTTTTTCTCCGATGACCCGAAAGAAACCAGAGATTGGTATGCCAAAAATCTTGGGATGGATATCACAGAATGGGGAGCAACATTTGAGTCCAGAAACAGTTCCGACCCAGACATCGTAGAGTCGATGCAATGGAGTCCCTTCAAAACAGGCAGTTCTTATTTTTCGCCTTCGAAAAAGGAATTTATGATTAATTATCGTGTTCAGAATATCGAAGAGCTTGTGAAAAACTTACGAGGAAAGGGGGTTACAATTTTGGATGATATTGTAGATTCTGAGTATGGAAAATTTGTTCATATAATCGATTCTGATGATAATAAGATTGAACTCTGGGAGCCTCCTATTAAATAAAATAAAAAAACCTCTTAAAATATTAAGCGGTTTTAGTCTTATCATAAATCCTTAGTAGCCTGATCCAGCTTCGCCCTCTCCCAGAAGTGCTTTGGCTGCTGAAGTTCCGATTCTCTGGATTCCCATTGTAATCATTTTTTCTGCATCCGCAGGTGTTTTCACTCCACCCGCAGCTTTCACAGGAAGTTTTCCGGCATTATCCAGCATAATTTTTACACCTTCGAACGTTGCGCCATTCGGTTTTCCACCTTCGGTCACATAAAATCCTGTTGATGACTTAACAAAGATTCTGGAGAAATCTTTTTCTTCAAAATTTTCTTGTGCCCATTTCCAGATATTTGAAGTCAAATCAGCAATTTGAGCATCTGAAAGTGCAGCAATTTCGATAATCCATTTCACTGTTTTATCGAAATCCAAACCTAATTTGGTTCCTTCAACAAATTCTTTTTTTACCAATGCTAATTCTCCGGCTTTGAAAGCTTCATAATTGATAACATAATCCAACTCATCTACGCCATCCAAAACTGCCTGATTAGCTTCTTTCAATTTATCTTCTATAGAATATGTTCCCTCGTGAAAACCAATAACTGTTCCCACCAAAACTTCAGAATTTTTTGAAACTAAGTAATCTTTGATGAGTTTAACATAATTCGGGCGAATCATCACCTCTTTGAAGTTGTAAGCAATCGCCTCATCTGTCAATTCTCTAACTTTTTCAAAAGTCTGTTCTTCTGTCAACCCAGATTGTTCTGGCGTTTTCAGGTATGTTGAGTCTAAATATTGATTGATTTCCATAATTACAAAAATAAAAAAAGGATACAAATAATTTGTATCCTTTCGCAATTATATAAAATTTTTTAAACTTTCAATTGTCTGCTGATGCTTTGCTCCAGAGAAAGAATTGTTTCTGTTCTTGTCACGCCTTTCAGCTTTTGGATTTTGTTAAGAATCTGCATTAGGTGATCATTATCTTTACAAAGTACTTTTAGGAAAATCGTGTAATTTCCTGTTGTATAGTGGGCTTCTACTACTTCATTTACCAAATTAAGATTTTTGATAGCGTCCTGATAATGACTAGGTTGCTCCAAGAAAACACCAATGTAAGAAACGACTTTATAACCAATTTTTCTTGGATTAAGGAAAGAAATAGAATTTTCTATTACGCCTGCTTGTTCGAGTTTTTTGATTCTTTGGTGAACTGCAGTTGTGGAAATCCCTACGTGCTTGGAAATATGTGCAAGAGAAGTTTTAGCATTGTCCATTAACATATAAATAATCTCTTTGTCAACTCCGTCTAAATGATAACCGGTTTCAGATGCACTCTTCATAATTTTAATTATTAATTTTATTTGCAATTTAAAACAAACATTTAATTAATCAAAAACAATTAACGAACTTTAAGGTTTAATATTAAATTTAAAATTCGCATTTAATCAAATTAAATGTTCATTATTTTTTACTGTGTCCGTAAATTTATAGAAATTTATACGAACTATAAAAATATATCGTTGATTATTTTATAAAATAATACAAATATCATTTAAAGCAAAAAATCCATCAAATTCTTGCACAATGTTGATTTTCGGTTAAACTAAAATTAATAAATTAATTTTCCCCAAATCAAATCAAAACAACAACCTTCTCATTTACAACTGTTTAAAATATAAATTTCATTTAAAATAAAAATATATTGTGTGAATTAAAAAATGATATATTTATCACTTAATATATAGACCTTATGAAATTTTTTTACAAACTGATCGCAATTTTCATTGCGATTACAAGCTTTGCGCAGCAGCAAACTGTGAGTTCTTCTATTAGTCCTCCGACTTTTAACGAAGATGAATCGATTACCATTACCTTTAATGGAAGCAGTATTAACGAATCCACTTGGGGTGTTACCAACAATGCATTATACCTTTGGGCTTGGTCCTACGACAGCAATGATGCTAACAGCCAAGATTGTCCAACCAACGGAACCTGGGCTTCATCGAATGAATCCAATAAGCTGACTTACAATTCCGGAACAGATACATATACAATTACATTTGTTCCCAGAACGTTCTACAACAGAACAGGAATTGGTAGAATTGGTTTCCTTTTAAAAACTAAAACTGGAAACGGACAATCTCAGGATATCTACTCGGAAGTTGGAAGATTTCAATTTATAAGTACTTCTCCGCAAAACGGAACTGTTAATTTTGTAGCTTCAGGAAGTAACTTCCCTATTACTTACAGCACTTCTTTGCCGGCTAATTATGTCGTAAAATCTAATGGTAATACAATTTATACAGCCAGCAATGTCTCCACAATTAATACTTCATTAAACGTTACTTCGGATAATAACATTGAAGTTTCCGCGACAGCATCCGGAACGACTTTGACTTCTAATTTTGTAGTTTCTCCTACTCCAGTTTCTCAGTCGGCTGCAATGCCTTCTTACATGAGACAGGGTATCACTTACGATCCTAATGATCCGACGAAAGTTGGAGTAGCATTGTATGCGCCTTTTAAGAATTATGTGCATGTGCTTGGAAGTTTTAACAATTGGCAGATTTCTTCCAACTATGTGATGAAAAGAGATACTAATAACACCGATCTATTTTGGTTAGAAATCACAGGATTGACACCTCAGCAGGTTTATACTTTCCAATACAGAACCAATGACGGCGTAAAGGTAGCCGATCCTTATTCGACATTAGTATTATCTCCGGATGATGATCCTTGGATTTCATCATCTACATATCCTAATTTGCCGGCTTATCCAGCTGGACAGCAATATGACGTTTCAGTAATTCAGACAGCAAAACCTGCTTACAACTGGACTGTAACTAATTTCCAAAAACCAGCAAAACAAAATCTAATTGTTTACGAAGCTTTGGTAAGAGATTTTACAGAGCAGAAAAACTGGCAATCTATGATTGACAAAATCCCTTATATCAAAGGATTAAATGTTAATGCCATCGAATTAATGCCGGTAATGGAATTTGACGGGAATAATTCTTGGGGATACAATCCAGGGTTTCATCTAGCATTAGATAAAGCATACGGAACACCAGAAAAATTTAAAGAATTTATAGACTTATGCCACCAAAATGGAATTGCTGTGATTCTTGATGTGGCGCTTAATCACGCTTCAGGCAGATCACCTTTGGAAAGACTTTGGTCTACAAGCACAAACGGTGGTTACGGAGATGTTGCCGCTAACAATCCATATTTCAATCAGGTTGCAAAACATGCTTATAGTGTATTCTATGATTTCAACCATTCAAAACCTGAAACAAGATATTATGTAAACAGAGTTTTGGAACAATGGATCAGTGAATATAAAATTGATGGATTCCGTTGGGATTTGACGAAAGGATTTACACAAAACTGTACTGCATCAGACGAAAACTGTACAGGTTCTTATCAGCAAGACAGAGTGGATGTTCTGAAATTATATTCAGATTATCAATGGTCATATGATCCAACTTCTTATATTATTTTCGAACATTTGGGAGGAAATGCTGAAGAAAAACAATGGGCTGACTACAGATTGAACGAAGGGAAAGGTGTGATGATGTGGGATAATTTGGTTGGACCTTATAATCAAAACACAATGGGTTACGATTCTGACAGCAACTTCAACAGAGTTGATTTCGAAAACCATACTTTTTCTGAAAGAAGAAATATGAGCTATGGCGAAAGTCATGACGAGGAAAGATTAATGTTCAAAAACTTAGCTTATGGTAATGCCAACGGTTCTTACAGTGTTAAGGATTTGAATACTGCACTTGAAAGACAAAAAGCTTTTGGTGCTGTTTTCTTCACAGTTCCAGGTCCAAAAATGATTTGGCAGTTCGGAGAATTGGGCTACGAATTCAGTATCAACAGATGTGAGAACGGAACAATCAGTAATGATTGTAGAACATCTCCAAAACCCGTAGCTTTCACTTTAGGTTATGATACCAATGCAAATAGAAAAGCAGTTTACGAAACTTGGTCAAAAATCTTAGCAATCCGATTATCAAGCCAGGTTTTTGACACAACAACCTTCACAGTAGAATCAGGAAATCTTTTACCTAGAATCTATGTTTGGAATGACGCCTTGCCTGCAAGTTCTTTGAAAAACGTAGTGGTAGTTGCCAACTTTACAACAACAGCTCAAACTGTAACACCTAATTTCCCTTATGCTGGAACTTGGTATAATTTGATGGACAATTCTTCTATGAGTGCAAGTGGCTCTACAACGGTTTCACTTCAACCGGGAGAGTTCAGAATTTTTGGTAATCAAACCGCTTTGGCAACGGACGAAACGAAGATTGAAGCGAATAAAACATCATTGCAAATCGTTCAGAATCCTGCAACAGACGGATTATTGAAAATCAGATACAACAAAGCTAAAAACGGACAAATCAACATCTACGACCTTAACGGTAAACTGATAAAATCTTTCGGACTGAAATCCGCTAAAGGAGACGAAACATTCTCTGTCAACGGAATCGGAACAGGAAATTACTTAGTACAACTAAAGTCTGATGAAGGTTTGGCAGTTTCTAAGTTAATCATCAAATAAGACAAAATAAATTTTCAAATCAAATGAAAACGCCTCAACTAGCTGAGGCGTTTTTTGTTTTTTATTTTTCAGAAAGTGCTTTCAATTTTCCAAGACCTTCCGAGAACGATTTATTCATCTGCCAGGTCATTAGCGGTTTCATTGGTTTGAAAAGTGTTTCAATTTCATAATCAATTGTCCAGGTAACTTTGGTTCCGGAACCTTCACTAGCAAGAAGCAAATCCGAAGTCGCATTGTCGTCCATAGGTTTGATAAAATGCATCTTTGTCGCCACTTTTTCGTTTGGAATAATTGCTGTGATTTCCTGTTCACCTTCACCAACATCATCATTTCCTTTCCAATGGTAGCCGTCACCCACTTCACCGCTATTTCCTCGGTAAGTTACAGTCAGATTCGGATCCATCTTCATCCAGGGATTCCAGGTGTTGAAAGCTTTCATAGAATTTACATTCTGCCACACCTTCTCTTTCGGAGCATTGATGACGAGAGATTGTTCATTATGACACTTGCTGTCAAAAAACAACATAGCAATCACGCAATAAACGATGATTATTGCCACAATGACGCTAATAATTTTTAGAAATTTCTTCATAATAAGTTAGTTTTAAGTTTAAAACAAATCTAAAAAGAATTTGAACACAAAAACTTTTTCTAGGATAATATTTATTAGGGCGCCTTTATCCGCCTTCCACTCCCGCTATCCGCCTCCGGCGGATGAGCTCCGTTCAAGTCGGGGCGCAATTTTGTCATACTTTCAACTTTAGGTACTAAATTTGTCAATTACGACACACAGAAAATCATTTATAATTTATCATTAATAATTCATCTTTATGAATCCACTTTTAGAAAAATTCAACACCAAATATACCTCATCGCCTTTCGAGGAAATCAAAGAAGAACATTATCTGCCAGCTTTCCAGGAATTAGTCAAAACATCTGAAAAAGAAATTGATGGAATAACCAATAATTCAGAAGAACCGACTTTCGAAAATACGATTGAAGCAATGGCTTTCTCTGGAGAACAACTGGACAGAGTTTCCAATATTTTCTTCAATATCAATTCTGCTGAGACCAATGATGAAATTCAGAAAATCGCTCAGGAAGTTTCGCCACTTTTGACAGAATTCTCTTCCAAGATTTCTCAAAACGAAAAACTATTTGAAAGAATAAAAAGTGTTTACGACCAAAAAGACAGATTGTCTTTAAATGAAGAACAACAAACTTTACTCAACGAAACTTACAAAGGTTTTGTAAGAAGCGGCGCATTGCTCAATGAAGAAGACAAAAAGAAACTGGAGAAAATCAATATGGATTTGTCTATCAAATCACTTCAGTTTGGGCAAAATGCTTTGGCTTCCACCAACGCTTACTTTAAACACATTACAGATAAAGACGAACTGAAAGGAATTCCGGAAGCCATTCTTCAACAATACGAAGAAGATGCGAAGGAAAAAGATTTGGAAGGTTATGTGATTACTTTGCAATATCCAAGTTATCTTCCGGCAATGACTTACGCTGAAAATCGTGAATTGAGAAAAGAATTAGCTTTAGCAAACGGAAAAAAATCCTTTGACGGTGGGGAATTTGACAATCAGAATTTGATTAAAGAAATTGTAAAACTTCGTCAGGAAAAAGCAGAATTGCTTGGTTATAAAAATTATGCTGATTTTGTTCTTGAGGAAAGAATGGCACAATCGCCGGCAAAAGTTTTTGAATTTTTGAATGAACTTCTTGAAAAAGCAACACCTTACGCTCAAAAAGAAATCGAAGAATTAAAATCTTTGGCAAAAGCTGACGGAATCGATGATATCCAAAGCTACGACCACACTTTCTACGCAGAAAAATTAAGAAAACAAAAATTTGATATTGATGATGAAGAACTGAAACCTTATTTTCAATTGGAAAAAGTTCAGGAAGCCGTTTTTGTATTAGCCGGAAAATTATTCGGATTAGAGTTTAAAGAAATTACCGATGTTCAGAAATATCATCAGGATGTGAAAACTTACGAAATCACAGAAAACGGAAATTATAAAGCTCTACTCTACGCCGATTATCACCCGAGAAAAGGGAAACGTGCCGGCGCCTGGATGACGAGTTATAAAAATCAATACAAACAAAACGGAGAAAATTCCCGTCCGCATATTTCGGTCGTTTGCAACTTTACAAAACCGACCAAAGACACACCAAGTTTACTGACTTTTCAGGAAGTAACCACCTTGTTCCACGAGTTCGGACACGCACTTCATGGTGTTTTAGCAGACACGCAATACCCGAATCTTTCAGGAACTTCGGTTAAATGGGATTTTGTAGAATTGCCTTCCCAATTTCTGGAAAACTATTGCTATGAACCAGAATTCTTAAAAACATTTGCAAAACATTATCAAACCGGAGAAATTCTTCCAACCGAAAAAATCGAGAAATTATCTCAGAGCAAATCCTTTATGGAAGGTTATCAGACTTTGAGACAGCTTGGATTCGGGTTATTGGATATGGCTTATCATACAGAAATTGGAGCGTTGGAGAATAAAAGTGTGAAAGCGTTTGAAGTAGAGAAAACTGCGGCAACTAATCTTTATCCGAGCAATCCAGAAACTGCAGCAAGTCCAAGTTTCTCGCATATTTTCCAAGGCGGTTATTCGGCGGGTTATTATTCTTACAAATGGGCTGAGGTTTTGGATGCGGATGCTTTCCATTATTTCAAAGAAAATGGGATTTTCAATACTGAAATTGCGGCAAAATATAAAATTCTTTTATCTTCTGGTGGAACCAAAAATCCAATGGAATTGTATAAAAATTTCCGTGGAAGAGAACCTAAAGTCGAGAGCTTACTGAAAAGAGCTTTTGGATAAGTTTTAGTGTTCGAGAGTTTTAGAATATTAGCGTTTAACCCTTTCAGAGTTTTAAATTGACTTGTGTAATCTTCGATTTCTGAAATTGTTTTTAAATCAATCAATTAAATTTAGAAAATGAATTGTCCTTGCTGTTCCGGAAAGTCCTACGAAGATTGTTGTCAGCCTTATCATCTGAAAGAGAAATTTGCTCCAACAGCAGAAGCTTTGATGCGTTCAAGGTTTTCTGCATTTGCTATCCCAAACGGCGACTATCTTTGGGAAACGACTTCTCCCAACAAAAGGCAATTCCATAACAAAAAGGATTTGCAGGAATGGGGTGAAATCAATGAATGGACGAAGCTGGAAATTATCGATAAACCTTCAACTAATAAAGTAGAGTTCAAAGCTTTTTATAATGATGAAGAAGGAAATCCTCAAGTTCATCACGAGTTGTCACAATTCAAAATGATTCAGAATCGTTGGTTTTATGTGACTGGGGAATTTTTGGATTAGTTTTATGAAGAGGCTTCGAGAGCCTCAGCCTGACAAATGTAAAAACTCTGGCGCACTGAGGTTCTCGAAGTGTTTTTATAAATTTTGTTTTTTCTTTTGTCTCAAAACGTAGAGATACAAACTTTCTACTTTTGCCCTTGCCCAAGGTGTTTTGCGAAGAAATTTGAGAGAGGAACTGACACTTGGATTTTCGCCGGTGAAACATTTGATGTTGATTTGTTTTCCCAATTCGCTGTAACCTTTGTAGTATTCCAGCAATTCTTCCAGAATCGCATCCAATCTTTTGCCGTGCAAAGGGTCTTTCGAAGTGTTTTCCATTTTGTAAAATTATTGATTTTATTATTTCAAAAACCACAAAAGACACATAAGTTTTAATTTAAAAAAAATACTGCTGACTTTCATTTGCTTATTTCTTTTGTGACTTTTGTGGTTAAAAAAGAAATTTCTCTATTGTCATTTCATATATTTGATAATCAAAAATAGAACAATGAAATTCCTAACAATTACATCAATATTACTTTCTACTATGTTTTATGCCCAAGATTTTGCTGGATTCTCTAAATATGAAAACCAAAATCAAGAAATCAAAGTCAAAAAAGTTACTCCAAATTCAGTTTTTATGGGTGACTCCATTACGGAAGGTTGGTTTTCTACTGATCCTGAATTTTTTACTAAAAATAATTTTGTAGGAAGGGGAATAAGTGGACAGGTTACCTCTCAAATGCTGATTAGATTCAGAGAAGATGTCATTAAACTGAAACCAAAACGTGTCATCATTCTTGCCGGAACCAATGATATTGCAGAAAATCAAGGTCCGATTTCTTTGGATAAAGTGTTCGGAAATATTGTTTCTATGGTAGAATTGGCAAAAGCGAATAAAATACAGGTAATTCTATGTTCAGTACTTCCTGCATATGATTTCCCATGGAGAAAAGATATAATACCGGCCGACAGAGTCATAACATTGAATAACATGATAAAAGATTACGCTCAGAAAAATCATATCACTTACGTGGACTACCATTCAGTTTTAAAGGATGAAAAAAATGGTTTGCCTAAAGAAATTGCTGAGGACGGAATCCACCCGAACAAATTAGGTTACGAAAAAATGGAAGCTATTTTGATGCAAAATTTGAAATAATGAATCTCGAAGAATTAAAATATCCAGTCGGAAAATTCATCAAACCAGAATGTATTACCAAAGAAATCATCGATTCTTCGATTTCTGAAATCGAAAACTTTCCGAGTCTTGTTAAAACAGAAATTCAAAATCTTTCCGAACAAGATTTACATCTAAGATACAGACCAGAAGGTTGGACAATTACTCAAGTGGTTCATCATTGCGCCGACAGTCATATCAACAGCTATATGAGATTTAAATTGGCATTGACGGAAAATGTTCCAACAATCAAACCTTACGAGGAAAGTCTTTGGGCAGAGTTGCCGGACAAACAATTGTCGTCATTGATTTCGTTGCAACTTTTGGAAGCTTTGCACGCAAGATGGGTTTATCTTTTGAAAACTTTGAGTGAAGAAGATTTGAATAAAGAATTTATTCATCCTGAACAATCAGAAAGAATTTCGCTCAGAGAAAACATATTGATTTACGGCTGGCATTGTCTGCATCATTTGGCTCATATTCGCCAGGCGAAAGAATTAAGATTTGAGTGAAACTAAAAATAAAATTATGAAAAAGTCGATCGTTATTACTTTTCTATTTGCAATCCCTATTTTTCCATTGGCTCAAAATAAAATAGACCAAACCTTGGAAAAATGCCTAAACCAAGATAACTCGACGGCTGGTCAAAGAAACTGTATCATTTCTGCTCATCAATCTTGGGACAAGGAACTGAATAAGTCTTATACTTCACTAAATCATAAATTAAAAAATACAGCAAAAAAAGAATTGCTGGAAGCTCAGCGAAACTGGATTTTATTCCGAGATTCCGAATTCAAACTAATCAACAAGTATTATTTTGACGTCAAAAAAGGAACAATTTTTCAAGTGATTTCTGAAAACAAAAAATTACAAATCATCAAAGAAAGAGCGTTGCAACTGAAAGAATATGATGAACAATTTGATTATTAGATAAGCTATACTGTAATTAATCTACTTTCTTATAAACGTAAGTATTTCTTTTTGTCGTCATAGTCATTTTCTTTTTCTCGGGTGAAAATAACAATTCTACTTTGTTTGTATCGTAAACAAATTTGTTCTTTTCCTTGGCTTCAATCAAAACTTCGGGAGAATCATCTTGCTGTATATAAAGTTTATCATTATTAATATAAACATTCAAATCTGTAGAAGAGCTCGAGTATTTATACTTCCCTACAAATTGTTGTAATTCGTGATTACTAAGTTTGATCCTTTTAAAATCCGGCACTTCATATTTGTCATTATACAAATCATTAAGAACATACTCCAAGATATCGCCAATGTCATATCTCACGCCATTTTCTGTGATACAAATAGCAATCTTATCTTCCGGAATGTAAAGTGCAAATGTCAGATAACCTAAAACAGAACCTGTGTGGCCATACATATTCTTGCTTTCATAAGGATAACGAAACATACCTTTTTCCAAATTTTTCATTTGAACGAGAGATTTTTCAGAAACTAATTTTCCATCAAACAAGGCTTTATAAAAAACATTGATTTCCGAAGGTGTAGAAATGATATTCCCTGCTCCTATAAAATTGTTAAGACCTCTATCCAAATTTTTTCTCCAATCGGTATAATAACGATACGACTTTGACTCATTATTTTCTGATTTAAAAAAGTCTGCCGTCCCAGTATTAACTAAATTCAGTGGACTGACAATTTTTTCTTTGAGAATCTCGCTGTAACTTTTATCATAAATCTTTTCCAGAATAAATCCCAGAAGCATATAACCCGTGTTGCAATAAGAATATCTGTAATCCGGAGGAAAGACGGAAGGCAACCTGTACATCATCTCCATGAGCGTTTCCTTGGGAAAATCTCGTGCTATAAAATCATCATAAAATTTAGAAGCATTAATATTCTGAATTCCACTTCTGTGTTCTAACAAACTCGAAATTTGTATAATATCTGCATTTTTGACTCTCGGAAAAAACTTAGAAAGCTTGTCAGTTTGTTTTAATTTCCCTTCCTCAATCGCTTTGAAAATCAAAACTGCAGTGAAGGTTTTGGTTACAGAACCAATTCTATATTTGGTATTATCATCCGGAACGGTTTCGTTTTCCAAATCAGCAAATCCAACATTTTTTTCATAGATATCTTTTCCGTCTTTTTGAACCTTAATTCGGAACATCGCTTTATCATAAGTTCCAAATGCGTCATAGACACTATCAAGTTTACTTTTGTTATGGATTGTCTGAGCAAAAATCTGCTGACAAAATAAGAGAATTAGTAGGTAATAGTTTTTCATCTTTTACAAATATAAATAAATCTGAGAATCAAGGTAAAATCCTTTTTATAATTCCTCCCGAAAAGTGTATTTTTAGGCAAAATTTTTCAGTGATGATTTACGGAATCGACCAATTTAAATATCAGGATGTTTTAGAGATTTTAAAAAATCCTTCCAAAGCCAAGCTCAATAAAAAATCAAAAGACCAGATCATAAAATCGCAACAGAATGTTCAGAAAATTGTAGCGTCTGACAGGACAGTTTATGGCATCAATACAGGTTTTGGACCGCTTTGCGATGTTAAAATTTCAGAAGAAGAAACGGCTCAGCTTCAACATAATTTGATTATTTCGCACGCTGTTGGCGTCGGAAAACCGATTGACAGGAACATTTCCAAAACAATGATGATTTCCAAAATCCACGCTTTGTCGAAAGGATTTTCGGGTGTTTCGTTAGATGTTATCGAGCGATTGATTCTGATGTTGGAATTGGATATTATTCCGGTTGTTCCAGAGCAAGGTTCTGTTGGAGCTTCAGGAGATTTGGCACCGTTGGCACATTTGGTTTTGCCGCTTTTAGGATTAGGTCAGGTTTGGGAAAATAATAAAACTGTTGAGACGGCTAAAGTTTTGAAGAAACATAAACTTCAACCGTTAAAATTAGGCCCGAAAGAAGGTTTAGGATTGATTAATGGCACTCAGTTCATTTTAGCTCACGCAATTACAGGTCTAGCAAAATTCGAATATCTTTTAGATTTAGCAGATTTAACAGCAGCTATGAGTCTTGAAGCTTATCGTGGCTCATCAAGTCCGTTCAAGAAAGAATTGCATGAGATTCGTCCATTTGACGGAAGTCAAAAAGTAGCGGAAAGAATGCGAAATTTCCTTAAAGATTCAGACAATCTCAAGTCTCACGAATTCTGTGACAGAGTCCAGGATCCTTATTCTATGCGTTGTGTTCCACAGGTTCACGGTGCGAGTAGAAATGCTTTCGAACATCTGAAGCAAATGGCCGAAACGGAACTGAATTCTGTAACGGACAATCCGATTGTGTTGAGTGCAGAGGAATCAATTTCCGGAGGTAACTTTCACGGCCAATTGATGGCTTTGCCTTTGGACTACGCTTCATTAGCAGCAGCAGAATTAGGAAACATTTCCGACAGAAGAAGTTATCTTTTGCTCGAAGGAAAATATGGTTTACCGAAATTGTTAGTAGAAAGTTCTGGACTTAATTCTGGCTTTATGATTCCGCAATATACGAGTGCAGCGTTGGTTACAGAGAACAAAACGCTTTGCTTCCCAGCTTCAGCAGATTCTATACCGACAAGTTTAGGACAAGAAGACCACGTTTCTATGGGAAGTATTTCGGGAAGAAAATTCAATCAGATTTTGGGAAATCTTGAAAACATTTTAGCCATCGAATTGATGTTTGCAGCTCAAGGTTTGGAATTCCGAAGACCAGCAAAATGTTCTAAAATCGTTGAAAAAAATTATGATTTGATTCGTTCTGTTGTTCCAAAATTAGAAGACGACCGATTGATTGGTGAAGATATTTTGAAAATTGCTGAGTTGATTAGAGAAAAGAAATTTCAAGTCCACATATAATTGACAAATAATATTAAAAAAAATTAATTATTCCTCAGTTTTAACTGGGGAATTTTCATTTTTATTAAATTGATTATAAACACATTAAGTAATTATACTTATGAATAAAAACAGGTATATATACTCTTAAATATATAAGTAATCTGCAATAGCTTTGTCCTGTGGTCACAAAAAGACACCTTGATTAAAAAAAATTCTAACCATGGAGACCAGAAACCATCAAAAACGGGGCGTATCCGAAAGGCCATAAGAGTAGGACACCTAAAACAAATTAATCATGACAGAAGAACTAACAGTTGGCGGATGGACAGCGTTTCATAGCCTTACATCAGAAGAGCAACAAGTATTCAGTGAAGCTCTAAGAGGATTTGTTGGAGTAAAATATACTCCTACAGAAGTATCAACACAATTAGTTAATGGAACCAATTACCGTTACAAATGCGCAGCAAGTATGCCGCCGTCCGATGTAACTTGGAACGCAATTGTAGAAATTTACAAGCCTATTAACGGACAACCTCACGTTACGGGTATTACAAGAATATAAAGTATTCCGAATACTTTTATTAGCCGGAAGATAATATCTTCTGGCTATTTTTTTATAATATATTTCATTACTTTTAATTAATGAAAACCCTTAGAACAAATTCCGAAAATCCAGATTTTCAAAAATTAGTAAAACAATTAGACGCCTATCTTGCTGTGATGGATGGTGATGAACACGCTTTTTATCATCAATATAACAAAATCGATTTACTGAAAAACTGCGTTGTGATTTTTGATAATGATGAAGCCGTCGCTTGTGGCGCTATCAAAGAATTGGATTCAAAATCTATGGAAATCAAAAGAATGTTCACGCTTCCTGAGAAACGGGGAAAAGGCTTGGCTTCTGCAATTTTAACCGAATTAGAAGCCTGGTCTAAAGAATTAGGTTATGAAAAAACGGTTCTGGAAACAGGAAAAAGACAAACTGAAGCTGTTGCACTTTACAACAAATGCGGTTATAAAATCATTCCGAATTATGGACAATATGCTGGTGTAGAAAACAGTGTTTGTTTTGCGAAAGTATTGGAATAAATCTCTCGCAGATTAGGCTGATTTTGCAGATTTTCTAACGCAATCATCTGCTGATTCGTAAAATCGGCGAGAGATTTAATTTTTCGAAATAAAAAATCAATTCCCAAACTGATAATCCAAAGGCAACATCTTAGAAACATTTTGTTGGGAAAAACTCTCTTCTAAAATCAGCAAATCCGGCTCTGAACAAATACCTTCCGGAAAAATCTCAAATTCTGCCGCTTCGGGATGTATCAATGATGATTGGGAAACAGCAGTTGCAGATTTTACAAATTGACCTTTCTTGATTTCGTAATAATATTTCTGATAATTGACCATTAATAAGTCTTTAAAATCGAGAAACAGTTTTCCCTCTTTGCGTTTCATGAAATCAGATTCTTTGATTTTTGTCTTCAGAATTCCTAAAACTAACGGAGAATTTTTATTTTTTCGCTGTGATATATCTTCTAACTCCGGGGACAGATTCACATTCATTACTTTCTGTAGTCTCACAAAACTGAAATAGTCTTCCAGCTTCTGCAATTCAGCCTCAGTTGGGTATTTTGGATTAGGAATTCGTTTGGCATGATTCACGATGAAACCATCTTTTTCTAATTCGTTTTTGTAAAGACTTCTGAAAAAATGCATCAAACTGCCTTGGTAAGCATTCATTCGGTTGAGAATTACATTTTTCTTATTGCTGGTCTCTTTGAAAAAAGAAGTTCCCAGATAGCTATTGGTTTTGTTTTTAAAGTCCGCTTCAAAATTGATAAGATTATATTGAATGCTGTAACCCAGATTTTTATTTTCAATAATCAGGCTCTGTGGCGCTTTGACTTTTAGGAATTGATTTTTCTTATCATAAGAAAACTTAAGTGTTCGTTGATTTTTAATGACAACATCTTCCCTGTCAAAACCAATAAATTTATCCAAAAAGTAATTGATAAAATCTTTATAGGCTTGTTCTGTATAAGGGATGATGACAACTTCTTCTATCTCTTTAACAGGATTGATAATTACTTTGACCGATTTTCCAATGGCTTGATTCAATGGAAAAATGCTCGTTTCATAATTATCTTTCTGGAAAATCAGATTTCCGCTTTTTTGGCCTTGAATATCGAGTCTAAAAGTTCCATCAGTAATTGAAGTGGTAGAAATCTTAGTTCCATCAAGATAAACGTTGACATCCGAAATCAGCTTACCAGTTTCAGTCTGGATTGTCCCGGAAATAATCTGAGAAAAACAACTGCAGATAAAACTAAAGTAAACGCAAAAAAGTAATATTCTTTTCATTCAAACAATATTACTAATTTTTTAGTTATAAAAATAAACTTATTTAGATTCTGTTATAATTTGTTTTAGAACATTATTTCTCACTGATTTGCAGCTTCAGCAGATGATACGTCATTAAAAATCACACGATTTGCTTTATCTGCGAGAAAAGTATAACATCTGATTATTGGTATAATATTATCTACTTTTACCCAATCCTTATCGATGTCATACTCAAAGAGCCACCAATTAGCGAGTCATTGAATAATGATAATTCTTCCGATTTTTCTTTCAGTCCTAGATTATAAATCATTGGCAGAAAATGATCCGGTGTCGGAACAGCATATTGCAAAAACGAACCTTGTTTTTGATAATCAATGAGTCTCTGAAAATCACCGTCCAAGAGCCAATTGTTGGTTTTTTCTCTGGCTTCTATCGCCCAATCCCAGCCTGCTCCAACGGTATCAATATTTTTCCAGTCAATCAATCGGAGATTATGAACAATGTTTCCACTTCCGATAATTAGTATTCCTTTTTCGCGGAGTCTGGATAGTTTTTTTGCCAAATCAAAATGATATTGAGGCGGTTTTGTGTAATCGATACTCAACTGGATAACCGGAATATTCGCATCAGGATAAAGATGTCTGAGAACCGACCAGGCACCGTGGTCCAATCCCCAATTATGGTCTTCTTCCACCAAAACCGGAGCGAGTAAACCGGCAGTTTCTTTAGCCAATTCCGGACTTCCTTTTGCCGGATATTGAACATCAAACAATTCTTTTGGGAAGCCGTAAAAATCGTGAATCGTTTTCGGCATATCCATCGCCGTGACAAAAGTTCCGTTCGTAAACCAATGCGCAGAAATACAAATGATTGCATTGGGTTTCGGGATTTCTTTGCTGATATTCCTGAATCCCTGAACAAAAACATTCTCTTCGATAGCGTTCATCGGAGAGCCGTGTCCTAAAAACAGAACCGGCATTTTTTCTGTGGTTCGGAAGTTATCAGATATTTTTGAAAGGTCGTTGAGGTTCATATTTTTTTTGTAAAAAGTAAAATGTATTAATGTAAAAAGTATTTTATTTTCTCACAGATTTGGCTGACTGAGCTTTCTTTTCACACTTAAGTTGATTGTTTTAAACCACAAAAGTCACATAAGGACAATTAAGTTTTTAAGTCTCCGATTTTTTTGGCAAATGTTGTTTTTATGCTGAATCTGCAGCCCGACTTGAGCGAAAATCCTTTTTACGCAACGTAGTGGAGTGAAAAGATTGGGAGCCCTTCGACAAGCTCAGGATAAACTACAGGCGGATAAAGCTGCCCCGATAATTATTCTCAAAATCAAAAAAAGTATAAACAAAGCGAACTCTGTTTATACTTTAAAAAACTCAAACTATAAATACTATTGTATTCTTTTATTGTTTTACAAACTGCAATTCGCCTGCAATTTTTACTTCTTCGCTTACCATTACACCGCCTGTTTCCAAAGCCGCGTTCCAAGTTAAACCGAAGTCACTTCTTTTGATTTTTCCTTCGAATGAGAATCCTGCTTTTGTGTTTCCCCAAGGGTCAGAGTTGATTCCTCCGAAATCTACGTCCAAAGTCACTGGTTTCGTAACGCCGTTGATTGTTAAATTCCCAGTTACATCACCGTTCAAGGTAGTAGCTTCGAAAGTGATTTTCGGGTTGGCTTCTGCATTGAAGAAATCTGCAGATTTCAAATGCGTATCTCTGTCCGCATTATTGGTGAAAATAGAATCTGTATCAATGAAAGCTGAAACTTTTGCGTTCGCAAATGTATCGTCTTCTGCATCGATTTCTGCGTTGAAAGTCGTGAATTCACCTTTTACGTTAGAAATCATCAAGTGTTTTACTTTGAAAGTGATCTCGCTATGTGTTGGGTCTAATAACCATTTAGTTGCCATAATTTTTAATATTTTGTTGTTAATTATGATGCAAATTTAGGCCGACCAGGTTTCCCTCACATTGATGTAAGTTAAGAATTTGAATTGTGATAAAAATTTTGGGCAGCCCGTCAGATTTCCCAGTGCTTATGCCGACGCAAAATCTGCCGGCCGGGCTATCCACTCCTATCTTTTTCGGACACTCCGCTTCGCTCCGTGTCCAAAAAAGGATATCCGCTACTATCCCTGCTGCGGGCGCCATCTCCGATTCACCATTTCTCCGTCAAATATTTCCAATATCTTTTCGGGACGTGCTGAATGTGAAGCTTAGTGTTTTTCCTTTCTTTAATATTGGTTTTCGTAAAATAGCTTTGCCAGAGCTTCTGGTATTTTTTTTCTTCGTCGTGGAATTTTTCCTGATACTGGTTTAAATCTAATTTTTCATCGGGATAAAAAAAGTCGCAGTTTTCCAAATCGTAGAACAATCCGTAATGTCTCCGAAGATCATAGATCATCCATTTTTGATCGGCATATCGGTCTTTGAAATGTTTTCTGATTAAAGGCAAAACATTGAAATCCGGGTCTATCTTCGCGAAATAAATATCATCCTGCATTTTCTCGAACCTTATAAAAGCGGTCATCCTGTGTCTTTCCCGACTGACGGATTTGCAGATTTTAGCGATTTTCAGAATGTCATCGTTGGCAAAATTTTGAAGAATGTTTTCGTTTGGATGTTTGATGGATTGTTTTATGGCAGAAAAAATCAATTGTTCTAATTCTAAATCTTCGGAAAGATAAACTCTCAGCAAATCATTAATTCCAGACTTTCCAATACTTTTTTCTAATTTATTGAAAACTCTTTCCGATTTTTCCTGTTGGGTAACAACTTCGTGAATCTCCGCAAACATATTTTCCTGCTGGAAATTTTCTCTGTTTCTGATTTCCACATCCTGATAACGATATTCAAACACTTCGAATATCGCAGTGAAAAGTCCGTCGAAAGTTCCGTCGTAGAGAAGTGTTGTCATTTTTGAGTTGGAGAGTTTGAGAATTTGAGAGTTACAAATTCAAGGTAATATTTGTCATTCCGGAGGAATCTAGATTTATTTTAAATTTTATAACAAACAAGTTTCAATTCATTCTCATCAAGTTCTAAATAAAACTCGCCGACTTCTTTTATTAATGTAAAAATTCTGTCTAAATCTTGATTTGTCTGCGAATCAATAACTTTAGGAAAAATGAGATATTCTATTTCTCGATATTCGAGCCAATCATTAAATGAATTGTTTCCTTCAAAGCCTGTTTGCCAATAATCAAATTCAAAAATACTTCCATTATCTAGATACAATTCTCCAATCTTATCATTCTGAACTTTTTTGAAGAGAATCTTTTTGATTTCATCGGCATTATCAACAATCTGCTCAATCAACTTAATCCATTTTGAGTTAGACATCAATGGTTGTGAGAATTTTGAGATTGCACTATCAATTTCTTTTGTTTTTTGTTCGTCGTAACGTAAAGCTTTTTTTGTTCTCATTTAGTTATTGATTTTGGTAGTTATAATCTGTCAAAAGTCTTTCCAAAGCTTTATCAGAAGCTAAAGTTTATTAAATTTACATTCTGGAACAGTTTTCCAAATTTACGACAGAATATATTTAAAACAGAAAATCATATAATGAATTCAGTAATCATAAAGCCAAAAAATGAGATTCTGAAAAACTATGTTCAGTATTTTCTGTTCTTCGAAAAGACCAATCACGATTTTTTAACGTACACCACTTTTCCCAACAGCAATCTTTGTCTCGCCATTTATAAGGAAAATAAAATTTCTTATGACAATCAAAATAATTTGTGCGAAGTGAACGTTGGAAGAGCTTTTACAAGTCGATTTTATGGTTTTCATAAAAAGCCTTTTCAGGTCAATATTGATTCTTTGCTTAGTCAGATTTGTATTATTTTTCAGCCTTCTGCGTTAAGAGCGTTTACCAAAGAATCTTACGACGAACTGATGTTTTCCGATTCTGTTTTTGATGAAATATTCTCTTCGGATAAAAATATTCTAGAAAAAATATTCGAGATAAAGGATTTTTTTAAACGAGCCAATGAACTGGAAATTCTGCTTCTTAAAAAATTAAATGATTCTGTTTCAGATACAATGAAAGAAGCCTTGATGCTCATTAATCAAAATAATTAGATTAGTATCAATGAACTATCCAAAAGTCTTACAATCAGTGAAGCAACATTGTTCCGACTTTTCAAAAATAATCTGGGACAAAATCCAAAATCTTATCTTAAAACATTACGATTTCGAAATGTGTTGAATGACCTTTCTCAATCCAAAAATTCTTTGACGACGGTTGCTTATCAGAATCTGTTTTATGACCAAGCGCACTTCATCAAAGATTTCAAAATGTTTTCAGGATTTTCGCCAAAAAAATTAGCGGAGAAAATCTCTGTGAATCAAAAAGATTTGACTTGGATTTACAATAAAGATTAAAATTGAATGATTTTTACAATTTTTGAAACTCAGAAATGATTTCTTTTGCTGAAAATTTTATCAATGAAAATCAAAGTCTTTTTATTTTTCACACTTTCTTTATTTTTCGGTTTCGCTAATGCACAAAATAAATGCAACTGTACTGAGACTTTGCAAAAAATAATTTCAAAAATTGAGACTGAATATCCCGGTTTTGATGTCAAAACTAAAGACAAACTATTGTACAATAATGTAAAAGAAAATGCACTAAAATCTTCCGCTGAATCTAAAACTGATGATAATTGTCTGGAAATACTGAAAAACTATACAGGATTCTTCAAAGACAGGCATATTTGGGTTCTTCCAAATGGAAATTCAGCACCACAAATTGCTAATCATATTTCCTCAAAAAACATATCGAAAGCTCTTAATATTAATCTTGAAAAATTCAAAAAGGTAGTTCAGAATCAGAAAAACAGCTTCGAAGGAATTTGGAAAGATGACAGTTATGAGATTGGAATCAAAAGACTAAATGAAAAAGAATCTGTTGGCTTCATCATAAAAGCAGACCCAAAATTTTGGAAACCAAATGAAGTAAAATTCAGATTATTCGTAGACGGAACTTATGAATATTATATGCAAGACCATTCCTCGCAAAAAGGGACTTACAAAATGATAGACAATAGTCTTTTGTATTTTGACGATATCAGGTCTGCATTTACAAAAAGCTTTCCTCAATCTGTTCTAAATGAAGAAGAGATTGAAGATAGGATTAATGAAATCAATGGTTTTTACATCAAAAAACTGACTCCCAAAAGCACAATCATCAAAATGCAGTATTTCAGTTATATGTTTGTAAATACGATTGAAAAAATGATTGAAAAGAATAAAAATTTATTGGAAAATTCGGAATTTTTAATCATTGATGTGAGAGATAATGGTGGCGGAACAGATAATGCTTATCAGAAAATTCTGCCTTATCTGGTAACTAATTCTATCCGAAATGTTGGTGTAGAATATCTTGCTTCTCCAACTTTGATTAGTACAACAGAAAATTATATGCAAGGTCTAAAAAAAGATTCCATAAAAAACAAAAGTGAAATCATTGACTTGGAAAAGAGAATCGAAATCCTAAAAGCTAATCGTGGAAAATATGTAAATTATAATCAAAACAAAGCCAATATAAGTTCGATTTCTCCTGCTGTTAAAAGTCCTTCTCAAATTGTCGTTTTAGCTAATAATCATACAGGAAGTGCCGCCGAAAATTTTCTTTTAAATGCGAAACAAAGTAAAAAAGTTAAACTTTTGGGCATTCCCTCTTCAGGAGTCTTAGATTATGCAAACGCAATGTTTTTTGATTATGGTTGCAATAATTACAAACTTCTGATGCCGACTTATCGTTCGTTCAGGTTACCCAATTATCCTATTGACAATATTGGAGTTCAGCCTGATGTTTATCTTGATGAAAGCGTTGAAGATTGGGTAAAGTTTGCAGTTGATTATTTGGAAAATTAAAACAAAGTCAATTGCTGAGAAAACTGATTCTGAAATTTTGACTGACTTCCGCCGATAATTAATTTTCTCAAATTCAAATCAGTTAAGTGTTTCAGAAATGGATTTCCATATGTAAAATCAATAAAATATTTAGCACGGTTGACCGCTGCTCCGAGTTTTTTAAGGTGGTCAATTGTCAAAACCTGAAATTGTCTTGCGCTTAAAATTTTCTGTGCTGTTTTCACACCAATTCCCGGAATTCTGAGAATCATTTTATAATCTGCGGTTTGAAGATTAACAGGAAATTGGTCGAGATGCCGCAACGCCCAGCTTAATTTTGGATCAACTTCCAAATCTAAAAAAGGCATATTGAAATCTAAAATTTCATCCGCTTTAAATCCATAGAACCGCATCAGCCAATCTGATTGATACAAACGGTTTTCTCTCAAAACAGGAACTTCGGCCGTAATAGCAGGTAAGCGATTGTCGACAGTCACAGGAATATAACCTGAGTAATAAACCCGTTTCATTCCGTAGTTTTTATAAAAATGATCAGCCACTTTGATGATTTGTAAGTCATTTTCGTTGGTTGCGCCCACAATCATTTGAGTTGATTGCCCGGCTGGAGCAAATTTCGGCGTGCTTCTGATGATCTTCTTTTCATCTTTATATTGCTGAATTCCTTTCTGAACAATCCGCATCGGCTGAAGCATATCTTCACGATTTTTATCAGGAGCCAATAATTTCAATCCAGATTCTGTCGGGATTTCAAGATTCACTGATAATCGGTCAGCGTAAAGTGCAGCTTCATTCATCAAATCGTCACTCGCTCCGGGAATTGATTTTAAATGAATATAACCATTGAAATTATGTTCAGTTCTCAGCTTTTTTGCCACCCGAACCAGGCGTTCCATTGTCGTGTCCGCATCTTTGAAAATTCCGGAACTCAGAAATAAGCCCTCAATATAATTTCGTCTGTAAAAACTGATGGTCAAATCAACCACTTCCTCAACTGTGAAAGCAGCACGTTTGATGTCATTTGATTTTCTGGAAACACAATAGATGCAATCGTAAATGCAATGATTGGTCAGAAGAATTTTAAGAAGTGAGACACATCGTCCGTCTTCCGTATAAGTATGACAAATTCCGCTTGCTGAGCTGTCGCCCAAGCCACCATTGTTTTTTCGTTTTCCGCCGCTGGAAGAACACGAAACGTCATACTTAGCAGCATCTGCAAGTATTTCGAGTTTTTCTTTGATGCGGTCGAAATTCATTTTTTGAAGATTTATTTTTTGAATGGAATTAATTCAGAAATTAATGTCAAAAATAATTCCATAATGATAAAAGTCAATCGATATATACGTTAAGTTATTAACAAAATGTGTTAAAATTTATATCTTTACCAATATAATTTTTGATATGCAACATCAACCTGTTGAAGGGTTTTCAAAACTTTCCAAACAAAGAAAAATCGACTGGCTTATTTCAGAATATCTAAGTAATGACAGAAGTTACGAGCAGATTTTACAACAATATTGGAATAATGACGACAACTTGCAAAAACTTCACGAAGAGTTCTCGGAAAATACAATTTCCAATTTTTATATGCCTTATGGAATTGCTCCTAATTTCCTGATTGACGGAAAACTTCTGGCGCTTCCAATGGCTGTGGAAGAAAGCTCGGTTGTTGCCGCTGCTTCCAAAGCTGCAAAGTTCTGGCTGGATAAAGGCGGTTTCAAAACGACGATTATCAACACAGAAAAATTGGGTCACACCCATTTTGTTCTGAATGTTGAGCCTCATAAACTGTTGCATTTTTTCAATTTTAAATTAAAGAAAAAATTGCTTGAAGCGACCGAAGATATCACTGCCAATATGAGAAAAAGAGGCGGTGGAATCTTGGATATCAAACTGATTGATAAAACTTCTGAACTGGAAAATTATTTCCAGCTGAAAGCGAGTTTTGACACAGTAGATTCGATGGGAGCTAATTTTATTAATTCTTGTCTGGAACAGTTCGGTAAAACTTTGAAAGAAGAAGTTGCGAACGAAGCAGAATTCTCTCAGGAAGAAAAAGACTCGCTTCAGATTGTAATGAACATCCTTTCCAATTACACGCCGGATTGTGTTGTGAGAGCCGAAGTTTCCTGTAAAATTGAGGATTTGAAAGATGATAGTGGCATCTCGAACGAGGAATTTGCCTGGAAGTTTAAACGTGCGGTGACAATTGCAGAAATCGAGCCTTACAGAGCAACGACTCACAACAAAGGAATTATGAACGGTGTTGATGCAGTCGTTATCGCAACTGGGAATGATTTCCGTGCAACAGAAGCTTGCGCTCACGCTTATGCAGCAAGAAACGGAAAATATTCTTCATTAACACATTGTACAACCGATAATGGGATTTTCAGATTTTGGATTGACTTACCGATTTCTGTTGGTGTTGTCGGCGGTTTGACCAATCTTCATCCTTTGGTTAAATTTTCTTTGGCTTTGTTAGGTAAACCTTCTGCTCAGGAATTGATGAGTATTTTGGCGGTTTCGGGACTGGCTCAGAATTTTGGTGCGCTTCGTTCTTTGGTAACGACAGGCATCCAGAAAGGTCATATGAAAATGCACCTTTTCAATATCCTAAATCAGTTTGGAGCAACAGAAGAAGAGAAACAGCATTTTGTGACTTACTTCAAAGATAAAACGGTGAGTCATCACGAGGTGATTTCGGAATTGGAAAAATTGAGAAATAAATAGAACTATGTTTGGAATTGCACTTTCAGCTTTTATGCTGGTTTTTGGAATATTTCTAAAGTTTACAAAAAACTCAGGTTTTGCTAGTTCCAAAAGATTTGCTTGGCTTTTTATTATCTTAGGAATCGTTACGCTGGTTGGAAGAATTATTATTTTAAATCAAAAAGGAGAATTATAATTATTTATATTTTTATACGTAAATTTGTAAATGATTTACAAAAATTAAATTAAAAATGATAATTAATTTCAGTGTAGAAAATTTTGGTTCTATAAAAGAAAAGCAAACTTTATCTTTTTTAGCTAACAAATCTGACCATTTGAAAGATTACTATATTATTGAGCCAATCAAAGATTTGCGCCTTAATAAATTGGCTTTGATTTATGGTGCAAATGCTTCTGGGAAAACTACAATTTTAAAAGCATTAGATTTCTTACGAAAAATTTGCACTGAACCTTTTGATAAGAAGACGGAAAGATTTGATTTTGAACCTTTCTTGTTTGATGAAAATACACCTGAACAAAATACAAAATTTGAAGTAGAGTTTATAGAAAATAAAATTCGCTATTTTTATGAAGTTGAGTTAAATAAAAACTACATTGTAAAAGAAAAACTTATTAACCATAACCCTGGTAAAGCTGTAGTTTTTGAAAGAACAACTGATGAAAAAAAAGAATTAACTTCAATTAAATTTGGAAGTAAAATTCCAAAAAGAAAATCTTTGGAGGATAATCTTGAAATATTTACCCTATGGAATAATACAGTTTTAGGCGGTTCTTTAAAAGCTAACATAGACAATGATAACATCAAAAATCTAGCTAATTTTTTTTCAAGATTATCAATGTTGGTTACTTCATCAAGTAAATTAGAAGCCTTAACTTCTAATCTTATTAATAGTAATCTTATCAAAAAAAATAAATTTTTAAAGCTTCTTGCAAAAGCGGATTTTAATATACTAGATTTAAAAATTGAGGATACAAAAAAGGAGAATCTATTTGATAAGTTTAAAGTCGATTTCACACATAAAGTTAGTAATAAAAATTACGAATTAAGCTTAAATTATGAATCACAGGGAACTCAAAGATATTACAGCGTTTTAACTTATTTATATATGCTTTTAAAGTATAATAATTATGTTATGATTGACGAATTAGAATCCTCCCTTCACCCAGATTTATTTAATCACTTTCTATTGACTTATCTGGTTAATGGAAAAAAAGAATCTCAACTTATAGCAACTACTCATAACAGAGAAATCCTTAATAATAGAGATTTATTCCGTGATGATGCAATTTGGTTTACAGACAAAAATGAAGATTCGGCGACTGAGCTCTATTCTTTAGCCGATTTTGATTCATCTGTAGTAAGAGATACAAGCAACGTTTTGAATGCTTACAAATCTGGAAAATTAGGAGGTGTTCCAAATCTCGGAGATTATTACATTGATTTGGAAGATGAAGAATAAAAAAGCTTTTCGTAAGGAAAAAATAACTTATGCAATTGTAGGAGATGGCGATTGTGAAAAATGGTATTTCCAAATGCTAAAGCAAACTGAGAATTTAATCATCAATATCAAACCTGAATTAAGTTTAAAAGCCTCACTTAAAAAACAATACGACTATGTAAAAAATTTAGCTGAAACCTATCATAAAGTTTTTTGGATTATTGATTATGATGTAATCGAAAGAGAAACAAAAGAGTGTAAAAAAGGAGACGAAAAACGAAGTGAAGAATTTGCTAGATATTATAACGAACTTTCTGCACTAGAAAATGTAGAAATTTTAGTAGTGAATACCTGCTTTGAATATTGGTTATATCTCCATTTTAAATATTCCAAGAAGAATTATAAAGATTGCGATGAGACAGGAAAAGATTTGAAGAAAGAATTTCCTACTTATGATAAAACTGAAAAATTCTATAAAAAAAGCAATGCAGATATCTATACTTCTTTAAAACCAAAACTTCCAATTGCGATAAAAAATGCTGAAAAGTTAGGAACTTTCGACATTCAAAATCCTAATAATCCTGTTTGTGAAATTCATCGATTATTCAACAACGATGGAAGTTTTAAAGTTGATTAACTCTCAAAAATAAATCACAATAATAAATTTAAAAAAATGAAAAACTTTACTTTAATCATAGGTGGAATCTACGGTTTATTATCCGTAATTCTGGGTGCATTTGGAGCACACGCATTCAAAAAAATATTATCTGTAGAAAGACTGGAGAGCTTTGAAACCGGTGTGAGGTATCAGATTTACGCCGCTTTCTTTTTGTTGATTGTCGGTTATATTTTGAAATTTGAAACCTCATCTGAAAAGTGGATTTCGATTTTGATGATTGCTGGTGCCTTCTTGTTTTCGGTAAGTATTTATTTCTTGAGTTTTCAGGATTATTGGGGCCTTAATCTGAAATTTCTTGGTCCAATCACACCGCTTGGAGGTTTGTTTATGATTATCTCTTGGGGAATGCTGATTTGGTATTTTGCTAAGACAAAATTCTAATGTGTGAGCGATGATAGCGGAAATCCCGGAATAAGCTTTGGATAAGCATCGGAATGAGGAATTGCAGCGGATACTTCGACAGGCTCAGCATAAACCAAGGCGACCCGAGCGGCTGGAAAAAGCGCTGGCGAGGGACACACCCAGATTATTTTGAAAACTGATTTCAATCAGACATTTATATCAAGTAATTCGACACTTTTTCTTAAATTTGTGCGTCTTATAAAATTTAAAAATTAATCAATAATATATTATGAATCTTCACGAGTATCAATCAAAAGAGATTTTAGCAAAATACGGGGTTAACATCCAACGTGGTTTTGTTGCAAACAACGTAGATGAGGCAGTTGCTGCTGCTGAAAAATTAACTGCTGAAACCGGTGCACAAGGTTGGGTTGTAAAAGCTCAAATCCACGCTGGTGGACGTGGAAAAGGTGGAGGTGTTAAGTTTTCTCCGAATATGGATAAACTTAAAGAAAACGCTGGAAACATCATCGGGATGCAGCTAATCACGCCGCAGACTTCTGCTGAAGGTAAAAAAGTAAACTCTGTATTGGTTGCAGAAGATGTATATTATCCTGGTGAAACTGAAACTAAAGAATTTTATGTTTCTATCCTTTTGGACAGAGCGCTTGGAAAAAACACCATCGTATATTCTACAGAAGGTGGAATGGACATTGAGCACGTTGCTGAAGTTACACCTCATTTGATTCACAAAGAAGTGATTGACCCCGCTTACGGGCTACAAGGTTTCCAGGCTAGAAAAATTGCTTTCGGTCTTGGATTGGAAGGTAATGCTTTCAAAGAATTCACAAAATTCATCACTTCATTATATAACGCTTATGTAGGAATTGATGCATCACTTTTTGAAATCAACCCGGTTTTGAAAACTTCTGACAACAAAATTATCGCTGTAGATGCTAAAGTAACTTTGGATGGTAACTCATTGTTCCGTCACAAAGATCTTGCTGAGTTGAGAGACACAAGAGAAGAAGATCCATTGGATGTTGAAGCTGGTGAAGCTGGCCTTAACTTCGTGAAGTTGGACGGAAACGTTGCTTGTATGGTAAACGGTGCTGGTCTTGCAATGGCAACTATGGATATCATCAAATTATCTGGTGGTAACCCTGCAAACTTCCTGGACGTTGGTGGAACGGCTGATGCACAAAGAGTACAGACTGCTTTCGGAATTATCCTGAGAGACCCGAACGTAAAAGCTATCTTAATTAACATCTTTGGAGGAATCGTAAGATGTGACAGAGTTGCTCAAGGTGTTGTAGATGCTTACAACGCTATGGGAAGCCTTCCTGTTCCATTGATCGTAAGATTACAAGGAACCAACGCTGTAGAAGCTAAAAAACTGATTGACGAAGCTGGATTGCCAATCCACTCTGCAATCACTTTGGAAGAAGCTGCAAACAAAGTAAAAGAAGTTTTAGCTTAAGACTAAAATTTTAAAATAAATATAAAATCCGTTTCATTTTTGGAACGGTTTTTTAATGCTTTGTTTTAAAATCAATTGATGAAAAAAATTTCTATTCCCAATCCTTGTTCTGAAAACTGGAACGAAATGTCTCCAGAAGACCAAGGCAGATTCTGTTCTGTTTGTAGCAAATGTGTGATAGATTTCACTGAAAAGAAACCTCAAGAAATCCAACAACTCATCGAAAAAAAATCTGATGACAGTATTTGTGGAAGATTCTATAATCATCAATTGAATATTAATGACTCAAAATCGGTAAAGATTAAAGAAAAGCTTTTTCGTTATGTTCCTTTAAGTTTTCAAAATAGTAGATTATCACTAGGATTACTATCATTAATCTTATTCCTAACAGGTTGTTCGAAGCCGGAAAAAGAAAATTGCATTGCAACAACTGGACTTGTCGATATTATAGAAGAGGACACAATACCAAAAAATGAAGATTTTATAATGGGAGAATATATTGCCGTTGATGATTCTGTTGTAACAATTCATAAAAAGAAAGATTCTATTAATTTTAATAAAAACAAAAAACTCAAGAAGTAATTCCTGAGTTTCATTTTATGCTGTTGTATTAGTAATATTAATGCTCGTTGGCGTTACTAGATTTATACCTTCTTTCATCAAGGATTCATTGATTTTGATGATGGCAATGCTTTTTAGTTTCCCAAAATCACTTCCAATTTCCAGCCAGAATTTGACCTGCAAAGTGAACACGCCTTGTTTGACATCAGTTAAAAGAACATCCGTTGTATCAGCTTTATCAACGTGTTCCAATGTTTTGATTGTTTCTAAAATTACATTTTTAGCTTTATCAATATCTTCGCCAACAGGAATTTCCAGATTAAATATAATTCTGCGCTGCGGCGATGCTGTAATATTGAAAAACGGCGAATTAAAAATCACCTGATTCGGAATATAAACTTTCTTACCATCATCGGTAATCAATTTGGTTGTCAATAATCCAATATCCTGTACTGTTCCGGAATTGCCTCCAATCGTTACATAATCTCCTATTTTAAAAGCCTTATCAACACTCACCAGCATTCCTGAGAAAATACTTGAAACTAAGTCTTTCAAAGCAACCCCAGCAATTACCCCGGCAACCCCTAAACTTCCCAAGAACTTCATAAAGAATCCACTGAATCCCATTATTTCTAATGCGATAAAAGTTCCCATCAGAATAATCAAAAACTTGAATATCGATATAAGAGTAACTACAGACTCATTCTTTGTTTTTGGAAAAAGTTTGTGAAACAGTTTAACAGACCATCTGCTGAGATAAGTACTTGTCATTAGAAAAAATAGAAATACCAATATCCCAACAATTAGTCTTGGTGTCAATTCGGCAAAACTGACGTACCATCTTTGCAATACGGCGTAAACTGTATGTAAATATTCCATAACTAAATAATGTATTAAGCAAAAAACCGACAAAAAGCCGGTTATATTATGTATATCAAATATATCAATATTATTTCACATCATTAGCAATTCTCTTGGCGTGAGAAGTTGGCAAATAAATACTGAAACCTACATTGAAAGTTATGTTAGAACTATATGGTGTATTTCCAAAACCTGCTTCACCATTATATTTTACCAGGCCTTCTACACCGATATTTGGCGTAATGAAATAAGAATATCCTGGACCAACACCATATACAAAACCTGTTGTTGAGTTTCCATTTTCTATAGAAGTTCCACCTATTCCAGCATTTCCTTCAAAAAACCAACGTCCGTGATTTAATAAATTGTCAACACCCACTTCTCCAGGAGAAATATAGTAACGCCCTAAAGCACCCACACCATACTTAAACTGAGTGGCTTCTCCTTTGCCCGTTTTTAAAAAATTCAAATTGACCATACCTCCCAATGCGACATTATCTTTAATAAAATATGCTGCTTTTGGTTCTAATCCAATTTGATAACCTCCGCCAGTATTTAGTCCAAAATTACTAGTTAAAATACTACTACCTACTAACCAATTACCTTCTTGTATTTGAGCATTAGCTGTTGAAAACAACCCTGCCGCTAAAACGATTGCTCCAAAAAATAATTTTTTCATATGTTTAAATTTTTTCATTAATAATTATCTATTTTACATTTTACAAACCTTGTGCCATTAGAAGAAATTGGCTTTAGAAATCGTTAAAAGAAGTATTAATGAAAATTAGCTTGAAATAAAATATTTAAAAATAAAGAGCTTTTCCTATCAAAATAAAAAAGCCAATCTTTTCAGACTGGCTTAATATTTATAATTGAATAATTTGTTACAAAATAACTTTCTTAGTTGTAATACCTTTATCAGAAGTAATCTTCAAGATATAAACACCTTTTACAAATCCAACTGTACTTAGTTTGATTTCTTTAGTGTTATTTCCAGAAAGTGAAGTAATCAATTTTCCTGAAGCATCAAAAACATCAACGTTTTTAATATTATCTCTTGTATCGATTACTATCAATTCAGATTCATCTTTTATTACATTAACTGTTCCAGCATTTTTATTAGCTGTTTCAAAAGAGGACAAGTCTTGATAAATCACTTCGAATCTTGTTTCATCTAAACCTTTGCTTGCCGCAAATTTATAAGATCCTTCTTCTGTCAAATTAATGACTTTATTCAATTTTTTATCTTTCAAATAAATCACTTGGTCACCATTGAATAATCCTTCTTTCTCGCCCAAAATGATTGAGTAATCTCCTGTTTCGTAATATTTAGCTCCAAGAGTCACCATATCATTTGTATTCAAAGGATATTTTCTTCCTTGGATTGCTAGCTTAGAAGCTCCATTAATAGAATAGAATGCATCCGATCCAACAACTAAAAGATCTGCATCATATAGTTTCTCATAACCATCTGTCGCTCCTGGGATATAAGATAACAAGATTGTATTATTGATGTTTGATGGTGATTTCAGATTTAACCAGAATCTATCTTTAGAAGATTTTTGACTCTCTCCTTTATTGAAGAAAATACTTGACGGACTATAACTTCTCATTGAGTTATTAAACTGCAATGGTTGATTGTTAGAACCTGCCATACTTTGTACTAAGAATCCTTGACCAACTTTTATATACTGAGTTGGTGTTGGTGAAGATACTCCATCCTGGAAAGTTGATGGTACACCTCCACTTCTGTTGTAGATTGCATAATTAGAGCCTGAATAATCAGAACCTTGTTGCCCCGGAATGTATTGCTGATTTGTCCAGAAGAATGCCGTTCCATAAATCAACGAACTGTTAGCATCATACAAAGCATCAAAATCTAAATTCGATGGATAAGGATTACCAACTAGATTAAATCCGTGATCCGCATCTGTCCATTTCAAATATTGATATGAAAGATTTCCATTATTTGGTGAACCTGTAAAAGTAAAGGTGTATGGTGCAGGGCTATTAAAATCTGCATTGTAACTGTCTTTACCTCTAATAGCATAACCTTGTCCAGTTCTGAAAGTATAAGCATCATTAAGACCTGTCGTTACGAAGTAATCGTTAGACTCATTATAAACATAGATTCTATTCTTAGGTGTTCCTCCAACAAGTCCACCATCTGAGAATGAATATAGATTTTGGTTTGCAACAGGCGAACTCCAGAAAGTGTAATGCAGCTTCGCTAAATTTGAAACGCGTTTTACAGTAGTATTACCAATATTCGAAGCTTCAGAACTTTGCATTAAGTTTCCATCACTTTCAACTATAAAATTATCACCACTGATATTATTGATATATTGATTCGCAGTGATTACAGTATTTGCACTTACTGTCAATAATCCATTGTTATCTATTGTCAAATCTTTTGCTACAAATGATCCTTGGGTTGCCGTAACATAAGGTTCAAAAATATAAGTATTAAGATTAACATTTGGAATTCCATTTGACCAACCAGTAACACCAGCATTTTCTCTCCAAACTGTTTTATTAACCAATATAGATGCTGTGCCTACAGCTGTTCCCGCATCACATACAGCATCTGCAACATTACTAATAGTATAATTAGTATTCGTTTCTGGTGAAACTGCCAAAATATAAGGAGAGTTTGTTATTCCAGTAATAGTTTGAGGATTTGCCCCATTTGCAGTATATGTAATGCTCCAAGGTGCAGTACCGGTTAGCGCTACTTGAAGATTTACAGATCCTGGTTCTGTATCAATTGTTCCACCTCCAGTAAGTGTGGCTGTAGGAGCTGTTTTCATACCCACACTTATAGTTTGGGTATCAGTTACTGTACCAAATGCGGTAGTGTAAGTTCCTGTTGCAGTATAAGTTGCTGCCTGACTTGGATTAGCAGTAACAGAAGCTCCTGTCGTTTGGACTAGATTACCTCCTGTTGTACTTGTCCAAGTGTAATTGAACGGTGCAGAACTTTGAGCAGACAAAACAACAGGACTGTCTTTACAAACTGTAGCGTTGTCGGAAGATAACACGAGAGAATGATCAACTACAACTCTATCAATAAAAATAGATTTACCTAAAGTTCTAGATATTCTAAAAATTAAATTATCACTAAAATCGTTTACTGGGAATGTGATTGTTTCGACTGTTAGTGTTTTAGGAGTAATAATGTTATAGGTCCCTACCGATTGCCAGCTACTCCCATTAACGCTTTTTTCAATTAAAACTCTAGTGGTCTCAGTATAGTTAATATTGCCTGGTCTAACAGCCACCAAAGCAGTTATTGATTTTGCACCTCCTTTTGAAATATTTGGAGTTGTTAATGTTCCTGCTAATTCAGTTGTAGTATTACTAGCTAACTCAATATAACCGGGCAAAGGCATAGGAGCAGCACCTGCAGGATAGATAGTACCTCTTGTAATATTCCAAACACCAGCTGGCGTAGTTTGAGAATAATTAGCAACAACATATCTTGCTGTCCACGAACTAAATGTATCTGCCACCTGTGCAGATGATAGTGAAGAACATAACATAAAAAAAACAATTGCAATTGTTTTAACTATATGTAAAAATTTTTCCATAACCCAATACTTTTTGCAAAGATATAAAATATTAAAATTATTATTGAGGATATTAATTTTAAAGCTTTATAATCCTGTAACAATTTCTAAACCAACTAACAAATCTTTATGTTAAGTATTCTTTTTTTATATAGTCCCAAATCAATTGCTGCTGATATCTGCTTTCAATCATTGGTCTAGCATTAATTGCCATAGATTGATATAAATGATGATTGTCTAAGATTTTTTCCATAGCAGTTTCTAATTCAATTTCATTTTTTGCAGAAACTATAATCCCATTCTCATTTCCTATAATAATCTCATTACAACCATTGATATTAGAAACGATTGAGGGTAATCCCATTGCACCCGCCTGCATCACTACATTGGGAAATCCTTCTCTGTAGCTGGGGAAAACGAGTGCATTACTTATAGCCAAATAAGGTCGTACATCTTTTTGAAAACCTACCGATATTATATTGTGATTATGATTAATTTCAGTTAGAGTTTCTGGCAATAGTGGATCTAAATCCTCTTCCAAAGATCCTACAAGAAGAAGTTTAAATCTCGTTAAACTTGAGTTTTGATTAATCTCTAAAGATATCTTTCTGAATGCTGAAACCAACTCATTAATTCCTTTATCTTTTACCAATCTTCCTACGAATACAAATACGAAGTTGTTTTCATCAATTCCCAACTCCTTCCGCAAATTCCGTTTTTTTTCCTGAGAAAATAAATCAGGATTAAAATAATCTGTGTCTATACCGTTTGTACTGCCATTGCAAATTACGTGGAGCTTTTTTGAATGACACAATTTTTCATTTAAAATAAAATCCCGAAGACCATAAGAGTTAGGATACACTTTTGTTGCACATGCATAAGTTAACTTCTCTATGTTATTCAACAAGATACGTTTAACTCCAGAAGTTTCCATTAAAGGTAAACCAGCAACGGTGTGCAACCTCATCTTTACTCCAGCTATTTTTGCTGCCAACATCCCTATTAATCCTGCTTTTGGTGTATGAGTGTGGACAATATCTGGCTTTTCTTTTTTAAAATAGCAATACATTAACCAAAGAGATTTCAGATCTTTAAAAGGTGTTATCTGGCGAGACATCTCTATGGCATAAGTTTTAACACCTAAATCTACTCCAATTCTGGATAATTCTTTTTTATCAGATGAAATAGCAGTGACATCAAAAAACTGATTCATATAAGTCAATTGGTTTCCCAGAAGCTTTTCCACAGAAATTGGTACAGTTGTAATTCTAAACAATTTTGGCATTCATCCTAATTTTTGTAAAAATAATTATAGGTCGTCTGAAGATAAATATTTTAAGTTTAATCTTATAAAAGCGATACAACTAAAGTTTTAAGATTTAATTTTAGGAGTTATCTATCAAATCTTTAATATGGTTTTTGACCATCCGGAATTTCCCACTTTTCTCAACCGGTATATCTTTTAGATAAGTTAATTTAATAGTCATATTATCTCCCAATCTATCTTTCCAGTTTTTTAAAAAAACATCTTCTATTTTCTTTGAATAGACATTCTCATCTATAATTACTAAAATCTCTAACGCATCAAGACTATTCTGAATAGCTTGAAATTTGACAATTCCCTCTGTATCTTTCAAAGTATTAGATATATTTCCTAAATTAATTTTACCATTTTCAGGAGAATAGATGTAATCGTCGATCCTACCTAAAATATGTTTTACTAATGGATTATTATTCCCACAATTACAGTATTTTTTACCGTCTTCCAATCCTATAGAGTCTCCGATATCGTATCGTATGAGAGGGGTTCCTTCTGTGGTAAAAGAAGTAACTATCAAGCGACCGGATTGCGTGGGATTATTTTCATCATCCAGCACTTCGAAAACTCCACTTTGCAGTTCAAGATGCAAGTTCCCATTATTACATTCAAAAATAAAAGGTGCTCCTTCTGATGACGCATATTGATCTACAAGTTTTGTCTTAAAAAATTTCCCAATTACCTCTCTCATTTCCTGTGTGATGGTTTCGGCAGTAGGAAAAATAGCTTTAACTGTATCTTTGGGAAAATCATAATTGTTTTTGAGACCAAATTTTGCTATTTCCAATATACTGGATGGAAACCCTACTAGAAACTCTGGAGAAAATTTGATTAGATCTTCTACATAATGTTTGAGATAATCTTCCTTAATATGAAATGTTGAATAATACCTTACTTTATAAAAAATATCAGTTTTCCAGAATCTTTCCTTCTTGATATCCGCCGGAGTTAACAGATTTTTACCCGAAAACCAAGCTGTTTTTTTACCCAACTCATATCCAAAACGTGCTCTGAAATCATCCAACATCGCAAAACGTTCCTGCATATTATCTTTGGTGAATAACACTTGAAGAGATTTCCCCGTTGTCCCTCCTGTTTTGGAGACAATCCCTTCCTTTTTGCTAATGGTATAAACTTGGTTGATATCTTTTCTTAAATCTTCTTTATTCAGAATGGGGAGCAGTCTTATATTTTCTAGCTTAACTGATGGATAGTGATTATAAAATTTAGAATTTTCGATAGATTGTGAAAGAAACTTATTAAAACTCTCTTCTTGTTTCTTTTTTAAATCTTCCAAAGAAAGGCTTCTGTTTTCCCAAAAAAGAGTCCTGTATTTTTTATAATTGGCTCCATATCGATCCTTATACGCTAAATAATTGAATAGTGATATAAGTAATCCCTGCAAAAAATCGGGAAGGAGTTGGTAGAGTTTTTCTTTCATTTTAACTAATTAGATTTGGTGAGAACATCAATCAAAATTTCGCGATGGGTTTCACATCTCAATAAATTTAATAATAACAACTTGTGCTCATCAGAATGTAAAAAAAACTCGGGAAGATATTTTCTTCTTATTAGCTCTCTGACATACTTATTTTGAATCAATAGATTACTTTTATATGATAACTCTTGAGTAGTAATATAATCATCCCAAGAGTTCTGCAAATCTCCCGAATTACTTATTATTCTGTTAAAATCATTTAATTTTTTATCAAAAATTTCTTTTTCTGATGCATTAAGTAATCTAAGGGTGGGATCTTGTTCTCGACCTTGATTGAAAGGAACAATTTCAAATTGTAAGTTATCATCCAATAATTTAAAAATAACACCGTAACCTTGAGTCCAAGTTCCTTTTTGATACTTTTTCTTGTAATCAAAAATAAAATTTCCGAGACTGTAAAAAATTGGGACATTATTATATAATTCATATCCACTATAGCAGTGCGTATGATGTGCAACAACAGCATCAGCACCACAATCTGCAAAAAACCTATACAATTCCTGTACTCTAGGACTTGGAAGTTGATAGTGCTCTCTCCCTCCGTGAACAATCACAAATAGAAAATCACATTGGGATTTCGCTTTTTTGATATCATACGAGTTTTTTACTGGATCAAGAGGATTAGCTCCCGCTTTTTCTCCATAGGTATTTCCAAATTCGTTTTCCGCAAGATTATAAAAGCCAATTTTTTTTGATTTTATTTCTGTAATAAAAACCTTTTCAGCATCTTTTAAAGTCAATCCTGCACCTACAGTATTAATATGATTCTCTTCACATACTTCAAGTGTAGATTTTATACCTTCTTCACCATAATCTAAAATATGATTATTAGCCAAAGTTACGAGACCAAAATTACCTATCTTGAGAAGGTTTACAGATGTTACTTTAGCTTTTATTGCTGCCCCCACTTTCTTAATAGGAGTTTTAGAGTCTGTAAGCGGGCATTCCAAATTTGTTATTGCTAAGTCTACATTTTGTAATATTGGCAATACATCGTTCAGTACAGCTTCATAGTCTCTCTTATCTATAAGACTTTCAATCCTATTAATAGGACAAAAGTCACCCGATATAAAAATTTCAATGGAACTCATTAATTATTAGTGTTTAAAGTATTCTTATATTCTATTAAATAACTTTCGACCATCTTGTTTATGTCAAATTTTTGCACATGCATAATTGCATTTCTCACATTCTGCTCTCTAAGCAACAGGTTATCTTTTAATTCAATAATCTTATCCGCTAAAATCCTAGGAGACCTAGGAGGGAAGAGATATGACGAATCTGGCACAATATCAAAAACACCTTCTACATTAGAACCAATGAAAGGTTTACCAGATGCTAATGATTCTAAAGCGACACCAGACAAACCTTCTTTATTGGTTGATAAAACATTCAAATCAACCAGGCTCATTAATTTGTAAACATCTGTTCGCAGACCTAAAAAATCAATACAATCTTGTAGTCCCAAATCTTTGACTTTTTCTTTTACATTTTCCAAATTAGGTCCTTCTCCTGCAAAAAAAACTTTTATGTTGGGATTTTTTATTAAATGTATAGCTTCTATTAATGACATTTGATCTTTTGCAATAAAATCAAAGCGACCAACCATCAAAATGTTAAATGAATCATTTTTTATAAAATCATAATTTGAAAGATTGCTGTTTTTCAGAGAGTTTATTTCTTGCAAATTAACACCGTTATTAATAGTAACAATTTTGTTATGATTCAGCCACTTCGTAAAAACAGTATTTACCATTTCGGTTATAGCGATGATTGTAGAGTATCTCTTATAAATGATTATTTCGAGTAATTTTAGATAAGGTTTTCTATTACGCGAATTATATACAGAATGTTCTGTTTTTATTAGTTTTGTTTTTGAAGAAATAAAAAATGAAGCTATCGCAAGCCAATATTGTGTTGGGAAAAGGTGGGCGTGAACTATGTCATATTTTTCTTTTCGTATAAGAGAAATTAAATTAAAAATTTGTGCTGGATTATAAAGTGATTTTTTTAAATCTATAATTCTTATGTTATTTTTCAAAAGTTCATCTTCATATTTTTTGATATTCTGATTTCCATTAGCCAATAGCAGATGTACCGTATTACCCTTCCCACTAATTAATGGCAGAATGTCTACAAGTAACTTTTCAGCTCCTCCAGAACCTAAATTGTTTATATAATGTAAGATTTTCATTAGTTATCTTTAAGCCTTGTTTTAATATATAAATTAAGAGCTATTCCAAAGGGGATAGATAACAAGGTAATAATCTTCTTCTCGCTCTTTAAAAGGAACTTCCAATCTTTCATAAACATAGTTGATGATACTAAATGCATGGCATCTTTTAGATTAATCTTCCAATCATCTATATATTTAAGTCGTATTAACCTAGAGTATGCAAAACCTTTAGGAGATTGTCTGTATTGTTTTAAAATTGTATTAGACGATCCATTTTCTTGATATTCTACAATACAATAGATATTATTAGAATATAAAAAATCATAATCTTTACCAATTATTAAATATAATATACCTAGTGGCACCAGCTTTTCATTTTCATATTCTGGGTAAGCAGGATATTTTTTAACAATATCAGTCCGTAAAACTACTTTCTTATCTCCCGTGACATGATGTTTTCTGTATAAGTCAGATAGACTTCCTTTTTTTAAATACTCCGGAATCTTAGTTCCAATTACATCTCCATTTTCTGTAGCATCCAAGCCTACAATTCCAGCAATTTTATCCTTATCAACAGTAGTGTTCCAAAAAGTAACTATTTTCGCTATTGCATCATTTGGCATATAGTCATCAGAATCAATACATACATTTAGCTCTGTATTGATAAGCTCATAAGCTTTGTTATGACCAGTATGCATACCGCCATTTTGTTTGAAGTGATATAGAATTTCTATTCTTTTTTCAGACTGCCAGTCTTCTACTAAACTTTTGGTATTATCTGTAGATCCATCATCTATAATTAACCAAACAAAATCCTGATTGGTCTGATTAAGTAAACTATTATATAATCTAGTAAGCAAATGAGCCCTATTATATGTAGGCGTAAAAATTGTAACTGTCTTCATTATTTAATCACATTCATAAAAAAAGTAAACATAAAGTATAAGACCAGTATAACAGCAAAAACTTTATACTGGTCTTTCCAAATTTTATATCTAAACATTGGATATGCTATAACAGCAGGCATTAAAAACCAAGATAAGTAAGCAAAACGATTGCTGAAAGCAGCTGTAATTACTAAAATCCAAAAGGCGTTTGCTATACAATATATTCCAAGCATATGAATATAAAATCTATCTATAATATTTTTTTTGAAAATAAAATACCATCCTGCAAAAATTGCTGATGCACTATAAAGTAAAAAGTCCCAGCGAAAACCAGTCTGAGAGAACTGACTATTATATTCATCGGAACCGCCGGTAAGATACCCCTGTGTTCTGTCTTCAGCAAAACCTAACGACGAAAAAAAATTTGCCCACATACCTCCTCCTGCCAATGAAAGTGGAATTGCCAATAACCAAATGTATAAGTAAATTTTAGGATTTTTGTATAAACCAGAGACAAGTAATGCCGCTATAGGGATAATTAATGATGCGTGCATAAAATAACCTAACAACATACAAACGTACATTAAAACTTTTTTGTCATAAAAGTATAATCCCAAAACAAATAAAGAAGTTGCTAATCCATTTCTTAATCCATTGACCCCATAAGACCAGAATGAAAATGAGGTGATAAACATATAGAAAGCAAAGAACCAATATTTTCCAAAATATTTTCTGGAAAATAAAAAAATTGGCAAAATATACAGTATGTCTAAAAATTGATAAAAACTATGGATTGATATGTAGTTGCTAGAAAACTGCATAAGATAGTTAAAGAGGTAGTCTTTTTCAATTATTAATTCCTTACCTTGTTGCAAATCAGCATATATCCTTGCATAGTTTGCTGTATCTCCAAAATATTTACCACTAAGAGGTCTCTGTCCCATATAGATGGTTAGAAGAATAATGAAGAAAGCACCGAAGACATTAAAAAATGCAATACTTTTCGAATCTTTAATATCAAAAACCATTGCATGTACAATAATTAGTATTGATATTATTAACAATACATAATACTGCACATTAGTGTATACTTCAACTGGTATCCAATCAAACATCAGCTAAATTTGAATAACGATTGCCATTGATTCATTACTTCAGAAATTGTAAAACGTTGGACATTATGTTTAGCATTTTTTCCCATTGTCGACCTCAAATTTACGTCTTTAATCAACGATTCTAAATTTTCTGCAAAAGAGTTTATATTTTTATCATCTACTAATAATCCATCACTTTTATTTGTTATAATATTTCTAGGACCAGTGGGGCAATCATAAGATACAATTGGCAGCCCCACGGAAAGCGCTTCTAATAAAACCATAGGAAAACATTCGGTTTCAGAAGTCATTGCATAAATAGAATACTCTGCCATTTTTAGAGGAATATTATTTGTACTTCCTTTAAAATGAACAACATTCTGTAATTGCAAATCGTTTACTAATATCATTAAATTCTTCTGCGTTTCTAAATAATCCGGTCCATATATATCTAACTGCCAGTCAGGAAAATCTCTATTAACCAAAGCCCAAGACATTATAAGCTGATCGAAAGCTTTGACTGGTGATATACGCCCAGCTGCCATAACTTTTTTATTAATTAAATCAGACTGTATACTTTGAGATTCTATAGGATTAGGAATTACAACGGCATTTCCAGATTTAACATATTTTTTTTCATCTTCGTTCAGAACCACAATAGTATTGTACTTAGAATCCAGCCAATCATTGAACATAAACTTTAATTTGTTAAGCAAAGATTTATTTTTTCTAGTACTCTCTTCTTTGTATCGGGAACCGTGTCTTTCTTTAATCAATTGAGATTTCCCTTTTATAAATGGTAACCAATAGTGATCAAAATTAAAATTGGGAGAAATAATAACGTCTGGTTTTAGTTTTCCAAAAAGCTTTTTTTGTTTTTTGATATGAGAAAAAGCCTTTAATAAATTTTCAATAGAAAAATAGGATTTTGAACGATTATAATTAACACCAAGATCTACAAGATTTATTCTTTCGTCTAATGGATAGCAAGCCTTATGACTATTCTGTTCAGTGGTTATAATATAAACTTGAATATCCGGATTATTAGACCAGTAATTAGCCTTTGTGGCCATCACCTTTTCTATACCTCCGTGTAAATAAACCTGATCTGTATTGAAGACTATTTTCAAGATTTCAAATTTTTAAATAATGATTTCCATTGACTTGCTATCATTCTCATCTCATATCTTTTAACATTTTGTTTCGCTTGCAAACCAAAATTATTTCTTAATTCTTTATTATCTATCAATTGTATTATTTTTTGTGCCAATTGATCAATATTACCATTCTCTACAAGAAGACCATCCTTGTTATCTGAGATGATATCTGACGGTCCATAATCACAATCAAAAGATATGCAAGGTAAACCACAAGCCATAGCTTCTATAAGTACCATTCCAAAACCTTCAAAACGAGAAGACATTACATAAACCGAACTTTCTAAATATTTTTGCTCTATTTCCTTTACAGGTTGATAATGATGAATATTATGCGAAAGATGATCCGTGTCCAACACACTTATATTTTCTTTTCCATATAAACACAATTGCCAATCTGGAAATTTTTGATTAACAATTTCCCAAGCCTGAACTAATATATCTTGCCCTTTTTGATATGAAATTTTACCTACACAAATTACAATTTTGGAGTCTAATTTTGAAGACTCAGTAGGATAGAAAGATAATGGATTCGAAATTACTTTTATATTTTTAAGAGAAGGCCACTCTTTTTTGTTTCCTTCTGTAAGGACAACAAAACTAGAGAATGTTTTCCCAAGCTTTTCCATAATACTCCATTTGAGTCTCGTTATACTTTTTTTTGCTAAACTTTGCCCTACCTTGGCTTCTATTAATTTTGAAACGTGTCTTTCATAAATCCATTTTGCATTAGACTTAATAATGGAAGGTAAGAAAAAAGCCTTTAGTCCATCATCACAAACTGAGATTATATCGGGGTTCAAATCATTAACTATTCTCTGAATCTCACCTTTATACATTTTAAAATAATGTAGTGGAGAGCCTTTCACATCAATAGAAAATAATTTTATCTTAGAACTAAATTCATAAAAAGGATCTAAATGCGCATTATTAAGAGACAAAATTGTGACTTCGTAACCGAAATGCTCTGCAAAGTAAGATGCTTTTATAGAAAGAACCCTTTCTAAACCACCTGAACCATTGATTCCGTTTGTAATATATAAAAGCTTCATTTCTTAAGATATTTTTCTATTAATATAATTCACTATATAAGAACTAAACAAACTAAGAATAATCAAAACTAAGAATATAGCAGGGACATATTGAAAACTATAAATAAGTTTCGAAAAATAAATCATACTGAAGAAAAGATGGATAAGCCATATATTAGTTGTATGTGGAGTAAAATAGTCTAAAATCTTATTTCCAACTTTCGAAATATTAATTTGTAAAAACAAAAATATAAATCCTACTCCTGTAAAAGGAGCTATAATAAAATTAGGAAATATACTATGAAAAAAGATTAACAACCCTATACAAGTTATACTTATAATATTTTTATATTTTATTTTTTCTAATATAAAATCTACTTTATTATTCCATTCAAATTTGCAGGCAAAAGAACCAAGCATAAATTGGAATAGAGTGCAGAAATACAATGCAGCATACCTATGAATATACTCTAATAAATTATTTTCAAAAATATTAGTTTTATATATTCTGAAATAAAATGCTATTAAATATAATATTAGAAAAAATAAAAAGAGAAAATAGGGATTCGTTTTTTCCAACAAGGAAAACCAAAATGCAGATGATAACACAAATAAAATATAAATGGTTAAAAACCACCAAGCTCCATTATATGTGGGATCTATAGCTGACAAATTAAGTATTAACTTGTTTATAGTGCCCGGATATCCTTCCAATTTGAGCAAACTGCCTATTATAACGGCAAACAACAATAAAATTATCCAATAATTGATGTATAGTTTTTTTAGCTTCTTTAAATTATTATATCTATATATGATTTTATTTTTTTGATATGTATAATACAAACCATACCCACTAACGAAAGAAAAGATTGGTACACATGCATCACAAAATAAAGATAAATAATATGACAATGGTTTCATGCCAATAAAAATAATCGGTTTAAAAACATTCAGATAATCTTGATTGAATAGATGCAAAAACAACATCATCAATATTGCTATTGATTTAAGTTGGTTAGATTTCTGTATTGAGATTGACATACTCTATTTAATAATTTGATGTATTCTTGGCATTATAATTTTTTGCACACATTGTTCTGCACCATAATTAGAATAATGATTACTATCAAACATATAAACTTGATTTTCAGAATTATTGGATTTAATAATTAAAGGTACATTATAAATATCAACATAATTTTCTTTTGGAATAATAGTTTTAAGTTTTTTGTTGATATCATACGCTTCATCGGAAAGAAACTCATTGTTCCTTCTTCCCAGCTCTTCCAACATTTGCACTTTAGGAAAATCTAGTTTATATGTTTCCGATTGACCAATAAATAAATATTTGACATGATGATATTCCAAGTTAGTAATTAGTGACTTGATACCAGTTAGCATTTCATCTTCTGAAAGATTGATATTTGGATTATGGCGCATCATCCAATGGGCAGAAATAATAACTATATCTATTTTTGAATGGTTGTTTTTTATCATTTTATTAAAAAAGTCATTTTGCAATGCTCTTCTCTCTTTCTTACCATTTTCTACTGGAATAGGGAGCATATAGCCTAAACTAAGCTCTAACCAATTATAGCGTTGTTCTTTTCTAAATGCACTGGAAAAGTGAGCCATGTGACTATCTCCAATTAAGAAGATATTTTTTTTCTCTGTTGAAAATGCTTGACATTTTTTAATATTATATTTTGAAATCTTATCATTATTAGTTACATAGCATCCACAAGGGTTAAACTGCTTTTCTCTAAATTTCTCATAATCTTTTGAGTAGTTTGCTATTTCAAATTTTCTATTCTCATATAATGATAAAAACTTTAGTTTGTCTGGTTTCGAGAAAATAAAACCTGAGCTTAAAGTGATAACAACAGTTAGGAAAATAATTAATCTACCATTGGCAAAAAGTTTATTCTTCTCTATAAAATAATATGACAATAAAGCGGATAAAATAGATAAAATTATTAATAGAAAAATAGATCCACCGCTTATAAATCCAAAGTATTTAAAAAGCACAAACCAAGGCCAATGCCATAGGTATAATGAATAAGATATATCTCCTAGCAGCTTCGTGATTTTATTATTAAATAATATAGAATTAATATCCGAATAAAGCACGAATGTAGTAGCTAATACAGGTATAATAGTATAATAAGAAGGCCAGATAATACTTTCGGAAATAAAAAAACAAGATAATAAAATAGTGATGATTGAAATGTATGTAACCCATTTTCTAAATACTTGATTACATTTAAAAACACGGCTAAATCCTAATGCAAGACCACCAATACTAAGCTCCCAAAAACGAGAAGGCAACATATAAAATGTAAAATTGTTATCCTCCTTGTAAAACAGAAGCATTATAAAAAAGGAAGCAATAGTTATTATTGCCATTATAATCCAAAAAAGTTTTTCCTTTGTTAAAAAAGTTTTTCTCAGCAATAGAAGCAATAGAGGATAAATCAAATAAAATTGCCACTCTAATCCCAAAGACCATGTATGGAGCAATATATTATCACCAGAACTAAAATAGTTTTGATATTTCCAGAAATATAGATTCGAAGAGAAAAAATTAGCTAATAAAACATATTTTGCATTTAGTTTCAAATCTGCTTTTAGAAACAGAAAAATGGAAATTAATAAAACAAAACAAAGCATTATCAACAATGCAGGAAAAATACGTTTTGCTCTTTTGATGTAAAAATCCTTTAAAGAAAATTTATCATTTTCAAAACCCTTTAATGTTATTTGGGTCATTAGAAATCCTGAGATTACAAAAAATACGTCTACACCAATGAATCCGCCAGAAAAGCCATTAATCTGAAAATGGAAAAACATAACAATTAAAACTGAAATAGCTCGCAAAAAACTTATATCTGATCGAAAATGCATAGCTTATTTTAAAATTGTTTTAAAAATCATCTTCAAGTCATAAATGTTATAAATAGTCTGGAACGATTTTAAAAAGTAAACAATTCCTTTTAGTCTAATTTTATAATGCTTAGAAATATAAAAAAACATCCCTCTCATTCTAAAATCTTTCTGAAGATATGTCAACCATTCTTTATCCGTGAATTTTTCTTTAGTCTTCAGGACTTCATTTTTAATAATATCTAAGGATTTTAAACTTTTTTCCACTCCTGCCTGCGTAATTCTTTCATCCTGATGTTCATACATAATATGCAAAGCATCATTAATAATTTCAAAATTATAATTATTCAATAATGCTTTTATCATTAGATATCTATCTTGAAAACGTGCTATATTATCGAATCCACCAATCGCCTCAATTGCACTTTTTCTTATACAAAGCATTGGTGTAAAAAAATTGCCTTTGATAACGAAATTTTTATAATTACCAACAACAGGAGAATTAGAATCCGCTAAAATTTCCTCATTAGTTTCATAATTAATTCTTTTAAAAGCAGCAAGACAACCTTCCAATTGTAGATGATTATCTAAAAAAGCAGTCTGAATTTCTACCTTTGAAGGTAAGAAAACATCATCATCATCCAAAAAAAATATATATTCTCCTTTGGCTGTTTCAATTCCTTTATTTCGCGCAAAACAAGCCCCTGAGTTCACGGATAATGCAATATAGATAATCTTGTCTAGGTAAGGTTCTAAAACTTTATAAGTCTCAATCTGTTCCAAAGAGCCGAAACCGTTATCATCTACCACGATTACTTCTGCAATAACACTTTGCGACAATACACTCTCAATAGCATTTAGTAAAAAAGCAGCTCTTTTGTAAGTTGTAATAATAACCGATGCTTTCATTAATTGTATGTCTGATAAGATTTTTTAATTTTACTCTTATTTTCAAATAAATAATACAACAGTTTTTTATAATTTTTATTATTTTCTTTTTTTGTGAACATTTCCTTAATAAGGCTATAAATAGTTTTGTAGAAACTAATAAAAAAACCGCCTTCTATAACTTTAATTTGTATTAGGTAACGTGCTACCAGATGATTCCAAGAGCGCTCTGGTGTCATCTCTCTCTCTTTTCTGTCGTGAACTACCTTTGCGTCTTTTATAATTCCAATTTTAAATCCATGTTTTTTAGCACGTAAACACAAGTCTATATCTTCTCCATAAAAAAAGAAAATAGGATCAAAACCTTTTATTACTTTTAATGATTTTAGAGAAATAAACAGAAATGCACCATTGATGAATTGTGTATCGATAACTTTATCATTTTGAGTTTTTAAAGCTGATACGTTAACATATTTTTTAAAGCCGTAATCAAAGTCTGCCTCAGTTTCATCAAAATGAACTGGAGACAGTAAACCATAATCTTTGTAATCTGCAGATGTAAGTACAGGAATAATTGCATTCCAAAAATCTTGTAATAACCATCCATCATGATTTACTAAAAATACAAAATCATATTCTTCATCTTCAGCAATTTCAAAACCTAAATTATTTGCCTTGGCAAAGCCTAAATTTTCCTTAGATTCTATTAATCTAACCTCAGGAAATTTTTCTTTAACAATTTTTAAAGTATTGTCTATTGAACCATTATCTATTACTAGGACATCTCCTAAAAAACCGTTTTGGAAAATAGAATTAAGATTCTTCTCAATCCATTTCTCTGAGTTATAGGTTATGATGACTGATAATATCTTCATTACTCTCCTATTATAGAAATTATATTATCAACACTTTCATAATATTTTTCTTTCTGCTTTACTGCAGATTCTAATATTAGTTTTGAAAGATCTTCTTCGCCAATAATATTGACAAAATTTTTATAAAAATCATATGTGGGAGCTATCAGATGATCTACATTTAGATTTGACCAAGTATCAATATAATTATAAACTTTCGTTTGCTTTGGATTTAATCCCATATATTTTACTCCAAAACTCATTGCTGTAATAACGCCATGTAAGCTAGTACCAATATACATTTGTGAAAATGCAATTAATCCCATAATAACCTCTACAGATGGTTGTATGATTAGAGTTAATCGATTCTCAAACGTTTTTTTTAATTCTAAGTATATTTTATTTAAAATTATATGATCCTCATGTCCTTTTGCAGTACCTATGGGACACAACACAATATTATAATTCGTATTACTTAATATTTTAAATAGCTCTTCAATTGTCTTACTAACCTCATTCTGAATTTTAAATTCGGATATCTGAAAAAAAATGTAGTTTGTAAATAGTTGATTTTTTTCTGTTAATTTTTTCTTTAATCTATCCTTGCTAAATATGTCTGACATAATAATAGCAGAATCAGGATAATTGTACACCTTCTTTGATAGATTTTTAATTTTCGCATAACCATTTGAATCTCTAACAGCGAAATAATCCGCATCCTCAATTCTTTCTACATTATTTATATAATTTACACCTCCAACAGAATTGTATATAACTTTTACATCTTGTTTAAAATCTTTCTTATTAATAAAAAAAGGGAATTCGGAGTTTGCTCCAAGAATCTTTTTTATGATTGGATAAATGTATTTTGATGTGGCAAATGGTGTTTTTTCATAGATTATAGAATAGATCGGATTTATAAAAGAATACAACCTAGCCCAAGTAGCGCCCAAACTTTCTCCTCCGGCAATAATGATAATATTAATCTTATTATTATTTATATCAGATATTAGTTTTTTATAATTTTTTGAAGCAAATGCTCCTTTATCGGTTAGATCAGAATTTACAATAGAATACTTCGATAAAGTAATTTCTTTATTCGCTTTCTTTGATATAGCAAAATCCAGCATTATAGGAAATAGCAAATCGCCATAGTTCATTCTATCATGAGGTCCCAGTATAGCAACCTTCTTGTAATTAATATTATCCGCTTTCATAAAATTAAAAATTAAATTTTTCTTTTATTATCTGAGAAAATTTTGATCTATCAGATTGGCTTAATCCTAATAATATAATCAAAATAAAAATTACTATTGCTAAAATTGCAGCTTTTAAAATAAAGTCTAAAAAATAATTATCAAGATAAATCTTTGCAAAAAAACTTGTTGATAAATAGATAAATGAACTTACAGCAACAATTACTAAACTAATAGGAAATATAACCTCTTTTAAATATTTAACAACATTTAATCCAATCATTTTTCTAAGAAACAAAATCCTGAATACTAAGGCTATTAAAGAATTGATAATTAAAATCCAATATACATTGATAGGGTTAGAGGTAAAATAAAAAGTAATCCAAGTTATAGGTAATGTAAGGAAAATAAAACTACCAATTATAATCTGATACCATTTTATTTTACCCGTTGCTTGAGCCCCAACCATTAACGGGTTTGAGATTGTCTCTATTAAAGAATAAATTAATGCCAATTTTAAAAAACTAATAGCATAGGGTGGCACTTTATTGAGCCAAAGGTGCATAATGTAGTCTATATTATCTAAAAATGGAATGACTAGTATAAACATTGCAAAAAAAGAAAACTTCGAACTTTTATGTATCAGATTTAGTGTCTTCTCTACTTCATCCTTTGCAAAACTTTTTGTAATCTGAGGGTTGAGCGCTACTTGAAAATTTCCTACGAAAGATCCAATTATGCCTTGAACCATTAAGGTTAAACTATAAGCAGTATTAGCGATGGGTCCAAAGAACAAGTTTAGCAATATATTACTACCTTGCCCTCTGGCAATATTAGCAATATTACCAAATAAATTCCAACCAGAATAGCTCATTAATTCCTTGTAATAGTTTTTATCAAAATAAAACTTGTATGTAGCTTCTTTGAAATGTTTTTTACAGTAAATTTTATAAATCGTCCTTATAATAAATACAACACAAAATGTCAAGATGGAATAAAGTATTAGCTTATCTGTGTTGATCTGTACTAATAAATATACAATTAATAACTTAAGTGCTGTCTCTAAAATACTGACATAAGCATACACATTCATGTGTTCTCTAGCAAACAATAAAGCATTATATGGCACTTGAATTACTTCTAAAACGAATGCAAATATTGAAAACTGGAAAACCCAATTTGCTGCTACTATTCGATCAGCAGGAATCTGTAATTTGTAATTCACAAACCATAATCCAATGGTTTCTGCAAAAAATAATATGATTAATGAAATTAGAATATGAATATTAAGTGTAGCATTAAAAGTTTTCTGTAAACGATCAAAATCATTTCTTCCAATATCGAAGGACAAATATCTTTGTGTTGCAGAAGCCATTGCTGAGTTTAAAAAAGCAAACGTAGAGACAATACCACCTACCAAACCATAAATACCATAATCAACTACGCCTAAAGCTTGTAATACAAGTCTCGAAGTAAACAAACCCACTCCCATTGTAAGAAACATACGAAAATATAGGAACAGAGCGTTCTTTGCAATAGTTTTATTTGTAGACAAAATATAGTATTTATTCAAATGAAGACTATCTCTTAAATAAGCGACTAACAAAATTCTCTTGCTTCACATCACTATAATATCCATAACCATACTTGTACTCATATCTAGCATATTCTGGTTTCACATTATTCAGTACAAAGACTAAATTTTGGATATCATTATCTCTTCGGAACTGGTCTGTAAAAATCAGCATTTCATTCTCTGTGAAATCTGATTTTATTGTATAAAGAATTAAGTCAGAAACATCTACCAAATGAAGAGAATCGCTTACCAACATTACTGGTGCCGAATCAAGAAGTATGTAATCATATTTTTGTTTCAACTTAATAATCATATCATCAAACTTTTGCATATCCAATAAATCATTTGGATTTGGGGCTTTACTACCACTAAATAAAACATCCAAATTGTCATTCAATTGAGAATTGATAATATAACTACTAATATCATCTGTTTCTGACACCAAATAATCAGTTAAGCCTTTATTTTGATTACTTATATATTTATGAAGTTGAGGATTTCTTATATCTGCACCAATTAATAATACTTTAGCTCCTCCTGCCAAACTCAAAGCCGTATTTATAGAAATTGTAGTTTTACCTTCTCCTTTCACAGAAGACGAAACTAAAATAACACCACCTTTATAAATTTGTTTCGACCTAAGTATAAATTTTATATTAGATGTCAAAATTCTGAATGATTCTGCAAAAATTGTGAAATCATTGTTCTCTATTATAGGTCTCTGTGATGTGTTATTAGGGATCTCACCAACAATAGGTATATCAGGAATGATAATCTGCACATCGTCTTTAGTTCTGATTTTAGAATCCAAAACTTTCATTATAAAAATAATTATTAAGGGCAATAATAGCCCCAAAATTATTGCAGCAATTCGGATTTGTTTATAATTTGGTTGTACTATACCTGTAGTATAAGCAGGATTGACCACTTTCGCTTTAGGAGTTGTCACAGCTAAGGTAATGGCATTTTCTTCTCTTTTTTGCAACAAATACAAATAGATAGATTCTTTTAGATTACGCTGGCGTTCTATATTACGAAAGATTTTTTCCTGTGTTGGATATTTGTTAATTGTAGATTTATCCTGTCCAATCTCTTGATTGGTTTGACCAATTTTTTTCTGTAATTGAGATCTTGCTTCTTGTAAATTACTTCTTACCGAAGATAACAAATCACTCAATTGTTTGTCATAACTTTTGATTGTTGGGTTAATATCGGTAGCCTGCTTTAGAGTTCTCTTTTTGGTTAAAAGCAGCTCATTATATTGTCCTAAAAGTGACTCTGTTGTTTCATTGAGACCCAAGCCAGTGGGAAACAATTGTTCTTTCCCTGAAACAGCCTTTTCATATAATGCATTAATCACTTCTAGCTGTGCAGACTCGTTGAAAATATTTTCAACATTACCTGTTAATCTTGTAACAGCAACATTTGCCTGAATATCAAGATCCGTTAGTTGATTAGCTTTTTTAAAGTTTTCCTTATCTTTTTCGATATTATCTAAATCACTGGTAATCAAATCTAATCTTTCATTAATAAAATTTTGTGTATTTTCTGCCTCTGCATTTTTATCATTAACACCATCAATATTGTATTGTTTAGTAATCTCATTCAGTATATCTTCAGACTTCTGAGGTGTGTTACCTACAAGTGTTAAATCCATTAATAGACTACCAGGCAGTTTTGTAACTACACCTGATTCTAATTGTTTTACAACTGTATTATCATTTTTAAAGACAACAAAATTTTTATAAGGTTTATATCCATCTATATTCCTTCCAATCTTTATCGTTCCCCAAGGTAATTCTACAACTTCCCCATATCTGAAAATTGATTTGTTTTTCAAAGGTCCTTCTGACAAACGATATGCATTATTATTAACTGGTTCTATATAATATGAAGCTCCATAGAAATCTTTTTTAGTAGAAATAATAAAAGCTTTGTAGGGTGCCAAGTTGTATAGTTCTATTTCTCTAATTTTACCTTTAGCAAAAAAGGAAACATCTAAATTTAAACTTTTAACTACTTTTTGAAGAATCGGCTTTGAGATTATAACAGAAGCTTCTCCCTGCAATTCAGTATCATCACTGACTCCCATTCCTAAATTCTTTAAATCATTTAAAGCATTCTTATTTGGATTTGATTGTTGAAATAATAAAGTGGTTTTTGAAGAGTATTTTGGTTGCGTATATTTTAGATAGAAATAAGATGCAGCATAAAACAATACAACACTTATCACAATCCAATACCAATATTTAAGAAACCTAAATAACTCCTTCTTAAAATTAATTTTCTTGGCGTGAGAGGTCACATTAGGATCTAATAACTCCATTTTTAAGTTAGTTTGTAAATCTTATAAGTAATGCAGCAACGCTTACTGCAACTGCTAATATTTGTAAAAATAAAGTTCTATTAGGGTTTGTTGTATTAGCAACTATCTGTTTATTTCTATCTGGTTCGACATAAAGAATATCATTCTGCTGCAAATAGTAATACTGTGAATTAACAATGCTGGCTTCTGAAAAATCTAATACTATTACAGAATCTTTTTTACTTTCTTCAGAATACCTAAGGAGTTTTACCTTAGTTCTATCTCCCGCTTCTGTCATATCTCCTGCCAATGCCAAAGCTTGAAATAGATTAATACGTTCTGTTGCAGAAGTTTTGATTCCCGGATTCTTAACTTCTCCTAAAACAGAAATATTAAGATTTACCAATTTAACATCTATTATTGGGTCGGTTAGATATAACTTTAACCTTTGTTCTAAATCTGCATTTAATTGTTGTTTTGTCATGCCAATACAAAAAACCTTCCCGAGCACAGGAAAATTAATATAACCATCTGTCGAAACAATATACTGATTGGGTCTAGAAGTTACAGTATTATCACCGGAAAGATTAGTAGAAGTAATTGTTGAAAGATTAAACGCCTTAACTGCGTTCTCATCAAATGCAGAGACTGTAATCTCCAAGACATCTCCTTCTTTAATTTTCAGCCCTGTATATCTAGCTTGACTAGTTTCTTGTTCGAAATTATGATTACTCATATAAACCATATTCTTTTTGGGCTTACAAGATGCAACCAAAAAGAATATAATTAAAAGAAATATGTGATTCTTCATTTTGTAAATCCACAAAATCAAGAGTTCTTGTGGTATAAATATAATCTTATTAGTTAGTTTCGCCCAAATAATAACTTAGACCAATCCCTAAAAATCTATTGTATGTTGCGTTTTTTGCATAATCTGGATAAATCTTAGCAAAACCTCTGTCAAATCTAATGAAAGCTTCAAGCTTGTCATTTACTTTTGCACCAACTTTAATTGATAATCCATAACTGAATTTATCCATTCTGTGACCTAATCCGAACTTATTAGAATCAAAACCTAAAGCTTCTGCTTCTTTCACAGCATTTCCTTCATCGGTTTTTTCACTCGCTAAAAACTCCAATTTAGGACCAGCCATAATAAAGATATCACCTTTATAGCCATGGTTCTTCAAATAATATTTGATATATAAAGGTACAGCAACATAAACGTTGCTATATTTTTGGTAATCCTTTTTATCCTCATTCCAATCTCCCTTTTCGCCAATTGTGTATACTTCCAATTGAGGTGTGAAATATAACCAAGCCGAATCATATATATCATTTGTGACTAATGAAAAGTCCGCAAAAACTCCAACATTACCTCCAAAATCACCTTTCGAAACTCCGTGAATTCCTGCAATAGAGCCTTTGTGAAAACTTCCGGTAACTCCATATTTAATCGACTGAGCATTCGTTAATCCGAATAATAACAAAGCGTAAACGACAATTAGCTTTTTCATTGAATTTTAATTAATCTAATTTGCGACGAAATTAAGAATTATTTATCAATTTTTAAGAAATATTTTAAACTCTTATAGTAAAACGGTATATTAATTTAATTTAATATGCTATTTTATTCATTATTAATAACATCTAAGATAACATCATATTCAAAGCCTTTGGATATCAAATGTTTGATTGTCTTACTTTTTTTCTGATACTCTTTCAGTCCTTTTTGTTTGGAAAAATAATCCTGATAAATCTTATTTACAGTTTTTTCGTAATCATCAGCATCAATTTCATCCATCGATTTAGAAATTAACTTCTCTGTAATTCCTTTTTGTTTAAGATTCATTTTGATTTTGTTCCTCCCCCAATGTTTGATATAAAACTTCCCCCGGATATAACTTCTTGTAAAACGTTCTTCATTGAGATAATTTTCTTTAATCAGGTAAAGAAAAATTTTATCTTTAGCTTCCGGAATCAAAAGAAATTCTTTCATCTTTAGCTCCACTTCATAATGACATCTATCCTGATAAACACAATAGTTTACAAGTTTCAATTTAATTTCATCGAAAGTGAGTGATTTTTTGTCCATAAAAAAAGAATGAACAAAGATGCTCATTCTTTTTTAATATTCAGAATTGTTTTTTTCTTAATAATTGAAAAGTGCGTGACCTTCCATCAATTCATTCACTTTAGTTCTGACAGAAGACAAAACTTCTTCGTTCTTGATATTATCAACTACTTCAGAAATTAAACCAGCAATTGTTACCATATCATTTTCTTTAAGACCTCTCGTCGTAATTGCTGCAGTTCCAAGACGAATTCCTGAAGTTGTGAAAGGGGATTTGTCATCAAAAGGAACCATATTTTTGTTACAAGTAATATCTGCTTTCACAAGCGCTTTTTCAGTTTCTTTCCCGTTAACGTTTTTGTTTCTCAAATCAATTAACATCAGGTGATTATCTGTTCCGCCACTTACGATTTCGAATCCTAAATCTATCATCGATTTTGCCAAGGCCTGAGCGTTTGCTTTTACTTGTTTTGCATAAGTTTCAAATTTAGAATCAATAGCTTCCGCAAATGCAACTGCTTTCGCTCCAATAACGTGTTCCAATGGCCCCCCTTGGATTCCCGGGAAAACAGCACCATCCAAAACAGCACTCATCAATTTAGTTTCTCCTTTCGGTGTTTTATGTCCATAAGTATTTTCAAAATCTTTACCCATCATAATCATTCCACCTCTTGGACCTCTCAACGTTTTGTGAGTTGTAGTCGTCACAACATGACAGTGTTCAAATGGATTATTTAAAAGTCCTTTTGCAACTAAACCTGCCGGATGTGCAATATCAGCCCAAAGCGTTGCGCCAATTTCATCAGCAACTTCTCTGAATTTAGCATAATCCAAATCTCTTGAATAAGCGGAGAATCCTGCAATCAGCATTTTTGGTTTTTCTCTCAGAGCTACTTCTCTCATTTGGTCATAGTCAATCAGTCCAGTTTCTTTTTGCACACCATAGGAACAAACCTGATATTGGATTCCTGAGAAATTAACAGCAGAACCATGCGTCAAATGCCCCCCCATAGACAAATCCATTCCCATTACTTTGTCACCAGGCTTAAGGATTGAAAGATAAATTGCAGCATTAGCCTGAGAACCAGAATGTGGCTGAACGTTCACATAATCCACTCCAAACAATTCTTTTGCTCTGTCAATTGCCAATTGTTCTACCTCATCTACCACTTCGCATCCTCCATAATATCTACGTCCAGGATAACCTTCCGCATATTTATTGGTCAACACACTTCCCATTGCCTTCATCACGTTTTCGGAAACAAAATTTTCCGAAGCAATTAATTCAATGCCGTGTGTTTGTCTTTGTCTTTCTTTTTCAATTAGTTCGAAAATCGGGTCTTGCATTTCTTAGATTTATTTTTCCCAAAAGTAAGAAATTCTCGATAATTTTTTATAACTTTCATTGATTAACATTATTCAAAATGAAATCAAAGAAAAAATATAAAAAAGAACTCTTAAAATCGCTGAAACATCTGGAAGCTGCAGAAAGTGCTTCGCTGAGGGTAATGACCAATCTGATGCTTCTTAAGGAAATGAAAGAGAATAATATCAAATTCAAAAAAGGGGATGTATTTTCTTTTGAAGACGACATTTTCGATTACAGCGATGATAAAAACGTCCGCATCCTTGCCAAACTTCGCAAGAAAACGATGAAAGCAATGCACAAACTGGTTGAAAACAATAATTTTAAGGATAAAGAACTGAAGTTTTTGGCTTAATCTACTAATACTATTAATAGCCTTCAAGAGCTTTAGACTAACAATTAATTAAATTCCCTTCTTAATTAGAAGGGAATTTTAGTTTTAAAATAATGTCGGCTGACTATCCGCCAATGTCGGAATATGGATAGAAGTTCCCCATTCTTCATTCATTTTTTGAATTAAATGTGATGACAACAATGGTGATGCTTTTTCAACATTCTGATGAACGAAAAAATAAAGATTCTGCAAGCCTTCTTTTTTCCATTGAGCCAGTCTTTCCAACCAATCTTCCAGCCTCGCATAATCACTATCCGCATTGGCTCCAACATATCGGATAAAGGCATTTGGAGTTGTTAGTCGCATATGAAGCATATCTCTTCTTCCTGCTGTATCTACAATGATATTGGTAATATTATTCATTTCAAATAATTCACAAACGGTGTTGAACACTTCTTCGTCGGTGAACCATTCTGTATTTCTCAATTCAATTGCTAATGGAACTTCTTTTGGCCAATCTTGTACGAATTTTTCTAGTCGTTCATAATCTTTCGGCTTGAAATTATCGTGAAGTTGTAGAAAAACCATTCCTAACTTTTCATCGAAATTCAGAACTGCCGAAGCGAATTGCGTGACGACATCGGTAACATTCAATAATCTTCGGAAATGTGAAACGGTATTGGTAATCTTTGGAAAGAATTTGAAATCTTTCGGCGTTTTTTCTTTCCAAGTTTGAACTTGCTCAGTAGTCGGCATTCCATAGAAAGTCGCATTCAGCTCAATCGAATTAAATTGAGTGGCATAATAAGTTAACTCATCCTTTGTTCCTTTCGGATAAAAACCTTTGAGATCGGTTTTGTTCCACTTGGCGCAACCAATAGAGATATTATCCAGACCTTTTTTATTCTGATTGAGAATAAATTTTGTTTGAGGATGATCTTTTGGCAAAGTAAAGTCTATCTGTGATGGGTCAGCAACTTGTCCGAATTTCATTGAAATTAATTTTAAAGTTCGAGGTTTAAAGTTAAGTAAAAGTTTGAAGATTTTAAACGCAAAGTCCGCAAAGTTATTTTTGAATATTATAATGCTTTTAAGTCCGCAAAGCCGTAAACTCAGCAAAGAAATTCAAACAAAAAAACCACAGAAATTCTGTGGTTATAGAATTAGGAATTATTTATCAGCTATTCCTTAACAATTTTAATGGTTTCATTTTTACCGTCTGATAGAATATACATCAGGTAAATGCCTTTTTTCAAAGAAGAAACATCAACTTTGTTTTGCGGTCTCATCTTTGTAAAAATCAATTTCCCTTCCACATCATACAAAGAGATTTGGTTAATCGTATTCTCATTAAAATTAACAATATTAATGATGTTTTTAACTGGATTGGGATAAACTGCAATGGTTTGCTTAACATTATTATGGACTCCAAGATTACAGGGAGATACATTTACAGCTAGATTTCCCTGGTTTTGAAAATAGGATTTCAACCAAGCAACTTCATTCGGATCGGCGCAAACTGTTGCCAAATCCGGGGTATTGATTGAGGTAAAATAAGCAGATGTGGAACCCATATTCCAATTATTCTGTACATTGAGATAAATTAATGGATTATTGTCGCAATGCAGACTTTGCAGCCCGGTTTTACTGAAATCAAGGGATGTAAGCCCATTGTTTTTGACATAAACATCTTCTAATTTGGGCAAATTGCCAATTGTCAAACTAGATAGAGGGTTGAATTCGCACAGTAATACAACCAAATTGTTCAAGTTACTAATATCTAATGTACTCAAATTGTTAAAACTGCAACCTAAGCTTGTCACTATTGGATTTACCTCTAGAGAGGTTAATTTGTTATAAAAAACATCAATACTGCTCAGTTTGGATAGATTAGAAGTATTGAGGTTTGTAATCTCGTGGTGTTGTAATTTGAGATAGGTCAGGTTTTTAAAATAACTGATCTCGTCAATATTTACAATCTTATTAGTTGAGAATTCTCCATTAACTGCGAGCCAACTGATATTTTCTGCTTCGGTAATTTCGATTTCCCCATTATTATTCTGATCAATTTTTATTTGATTACCATTCAAATCTTTCGCAACGTTTGCACCTGGCGATGTATTTATGGAGACCAACAAAGATTTAAATGCCGTATCTGCGAAATTAATCGTTTGAGCAATAATAAATGTCCCTACAAAAATTGCAGACAGGATGATAATTTTTTTCATTATTTGTTGTTTTTAATTGGCAACAGGATTATCGATTTATCAAAAACTTAATAAATCAATCTTGCTAATTCCCAGAAAAACCTTAGAAACCATCTATGATTTTTACTGGGCGAGTAGGTAAATAGCTATTCTTTTATAATCTTGATATTTTGAGTTTTATCCTCAGAAGAAACTTGCAGAATGTAAACCCCTTTCTTCAAAGGGGTAACTTTAATTTGAGTGTTGGATGATTCCGAGATTAGCATTTTTCCCGAGAGATCATAAATTGCCGCAGATTTCACTTTATAACCATTTCCAGCAATGTTAATTATATCTTTTGCAGGGTTCGGATAGACTGCAAATATTTTGCTTGTGATATCATTAACTCCCAAAACTTTTTGAGTGCCGAAAACAAGTGTATCACCAGCGGAAGTAGTCAAGGTAAGGATCTGTCCATTTCCTGTTCCCGTAATTACATAATTATGTATAAAGTTGGTAGTTTTTTGCAGCGCAGAAAAGTATTTGGTCTGAAAATCTGTGGTTATTGGACTGGCACAATTTCCAGCTATCCCTGAATATTGGCTAATTCCATACTGTGTAGAAGTCACGTTGGTAATGTTATAGGATCGTTGCATACAAACCTGAGTATTAACATCACCCCAACCTGTATCATAGGTTAATCTTGCAATCGATTCTTCATTTTGAGGAGTGTACTCTGTTCCATTGAAAGTCATTTTTTGCAAATACCAGTCTCTATTAAGTGCAGTTTGAGCAAAAACAAAAGAGCCTGTAAAGACTGCAGTCAAGCAGATTATTTTTTTCATTATTCGTTGTTTTTAATTGACCACAAAACTACTTTTTTACCGAAAACAAAAACAATTAATTTATACAAATCCCATTAATATGATAATTATCATAAAAAAACCACCTTGTTTTTGCAACAAGATGGTTTTTGATTATCAATTGTTAATTTTTAACTATTGTCTATGCTTCACAAGCAGAGCAAGTCACAAAGTTGACCATCAATTCTTTGGAAACTGAAGAACTTCTTTGGTAATACAATGTTTTAACTCCTTTTTTCCAAGCTTCTATCATTACATAGTTAACATCTTTAACTGGCATTGTAGAAGGAATCTGCAAGTTAAGAGACTGAGCTTGGTCAATGTATTGTTGTCTTTGAGCAGCCTGAGAAACAATCTCCATTGGAGAAATTTCTCTGAACGTTTTGAATACTGCTTTCTCATCATCTGTCAAACCTTCAAGGTGCTGAACAGAACCGTGATTCAACATAATTGTCCTCCAAGTTTCTTCGTTGTCAAGACCTTTTTCATCTAACAATTTAGCCAAATATTTGTTCTTACGCATAAAGTTTCCTTTTGCCAAACCAGCTTTATAATAGTTAGAAGCGAAAGGCTCAATTCCAGGAGAAGTTTGTCCCAAAATTGCAGAACTAGAAGTTGTTGGCGCAATTGCCATCGTCGTCGTATTTCTTAGTCCGTAACCTTTCAACATATCTGGTTCTCCGTAGATATTAGCTAATTCTTTAGAAGCAATTTCAGACTGTTCTTTGATATGACGGAACGCTCTTGCATTAAACTGTGTCGCTTGGAAACTCTCAAAAGGAATCATATTTTTCTGCAAATATGAATGATATCCTAAAACTCCCAATCCAAGTGCTCTGTGACGCATTGCAAAATTTCTAGCAGAAGTTAAATAATAATTCCCTTCTGTTTTTTCAATGAATTCTGACAAAACAGCGTCTAGGAAATAGATTGCTAATTTCACAGCATTTGTATCTTTCCACTCATCATACAATTCAAGGTTCATTGAAGATAGACAGCAAATGAAAGATTCGTTAGCCGTTGAAGGTAACATAATCTCTGAACAAAGATTACTTGCATTTACCATCAATCCTGCATCTTTATATACCTGAGGTTTGTTTCTGTTCACGTTATCTGTGAAGAAAATATAAGGAAGTCCTTTTTGCTGACGGCTTTCTAAGACTCTAGCCCAGATTTTTCTCTTCTCAACATCGCCATCGATCATATCCTGCATCCAGTAATCCGGAACGCAAACTCCTGTGAACAAATTCTGGATTGGACTTCCGATGTCTTTGATACTCAAGAATTCTTCAATATCACCGTGGTCGATATCAAGATACGCTGCAAAAGCGCCCCTTCTTACTCCACCTTGAGAAACCACATCCATCGCTGTATCATACAATTTCATAAAAGAAACTGCTCCTGAAGATTTCCCGTTGTCTGTCACTGCCGTTCCTCTATTTCTCAATTCCCCGAAATATCCGGAAGTTCCACCTCCGATTTTCGTCTGCATAATCACTTCACCTAATTTGTGAGTAATCCCTTCGATATTATCAGGAATATGAACGTTGAAACAAGATATCGGCAAACCACGCTGTGTTCCCATATTAGCCCAAACCGGTGAAGAAAAACTAATCCAACCTTTCACAATCATCTCTTTGAAAGCCGGTTGCAACTCCGGTTTATAAAGACGTTTTGCCGCTGCAGTTGTAATCCTGTCGATTGCTCCTTCTACAGTTTCCCCTTTCAAAAGGTAGCCTCTGTTAAGCATTTGCTCAGACTCTTCATTGAGCCACCAGATATCTATATTTTCGTCCATCATAACTTTATAATTTTGCTTGCTAATTTTCTTTTTCAATTTACTTAATTAGTTCAAGAGTATTTTCTTACTCCGTTCTAATTCTCCAACTTTTACTTTGTTGATATGTGTGAAAGTTACATTTTCATTAATTTCTTCAAACTGCCTTGCTTTTTTGATGCAATAGTCAATTTTGTAGGCTACAGATATACACACTCTATGTCCATTTGTCAAACCCATTCCCATATAAATGTATTCTCCTAATTGGAAATCGTCTGACTGGCTATGTTCAATTTCTGAAATAATGTCTGAGTTCATATTGATTTAAATTTAGTTGTTGGCTAAAATTTAAATAAAACCAAAGCGACTCAGACTAATATTTGGCTTTATCACATAAAAAAGAAAACTCCAAGAATTTGTAAACTATTTCTTAAAATTTTCTTTCTATAATTAAAGTGATTGCTCACTTTGACCTTCGTTCTGTTGTCATTTTAGAAAGCTAGATTTTCTAATGGATGACAAAATTGTTTCCTCTACCAATGTGCGCCCCGGCTTATTTCTAATCGTATATTATTGGGAGCGGAAGGCGGATAAAGACGCCCAAATCTAAACTTACTCTGTCAAAAATTCTTTGAATTTTCGGCACCCTTCAAGGAGGGAATTTAGAATAAATCGTTTGCTGTAATACTCTTATCGTGTTTTGTATAATCTACCGGACGTTTTGCGAAGAAATCATCCATAGAATTGGCAAAAACTTCTTCTTCGAACCAAATCATCGGTTTGTAATCTTCCGGCGTTACGTTGTATCTGGTTTTCATCCCGATTTTCTTCAAAGAGTCATCAACTCTGTATTTCATAAAATCTAGAAGATTCTTTTTAGAGAATTTGTCCAATTCACCTAATTCAAAAATCCAATCCAAAATATGACCTTCCATTTCAATTGATTCATCTACCAAATCATAAATCGCTTCGATATCGCTTTCTGTCAAAAGGTCTGGTTGTTCTTCACGGATTTTATTAATCAAATAAATTCCTCCGTTGGCGTGGATTTGCTCATCTACAGATGTCCAAGCGATGATGTTGGAAACGTTTTTCATATAACCTTTGAATCTCGTAAACGACAAAATAATCGCAAACTGACTGAAAAGTGAAACGTTCTCCACCAAAATACTGAACAACAACAGAGCCGACATATAGGCTTTTGGATCATTAGAATTAGCGTGTTGTAGCGCTTTTCCAAGATATTCGATTCTGTTTTTTACTGCTGGTACTTTAACAACGTCCAAGAACTCATCATTATATCCCAAAACTTCCAACAATCTGGAGTATGCTTCGGAATGACGGAACTCGCACTCTGCGAAAGTTGCGCCCAAACCGTTCAATTCCGGTTTTGGAAGATGCTGATAAAGATTTCCCCAAAACGTTTTCACGTTTACTTCGATTTGCGCAATTGCCAACAAAGCGTTCTTAACTGCATTTTTTTCGTGAGGTTCCAACTGAGAGTGAAAATCCTGAACATCTGCTGTAAAATCTACTTCTGAGTGCACCCAGAAAGATTTGTTGATGGCTTCTACAAATTGTAGAACTTCCGGATACTCAAAAGGTTTATAGCTTACTCTCTTATCAAAAATTCCCATTATCAGCAGTTTATCAATTATTAAATTTTATTTTGTGAATTAGAAAAAGGCGTAATCTGTTATTTTTTAGCACATAACGGAATTACATTTTTTCCCCAAAGCGGTAACACAAAAGTAGAGATTGAAGTCTAAAAATAAAATAGCGGAAGGCGGAAAAAAGGCAAAAAACTGACAATCATCCTTAAAAGTTTTCCACATTATGTTAAAAGAGCTATGAATAGGGAATTTGCGAGAAAATACAACTCTCAAAGACTATGAATTCGTTCAAATTAAATTAAACAGCACTACATTTATTCATTTAAAATAAATAACTTACAACTAAACAAAATAAATCGACATCCTGAGCCTTATATTAACAAACCGAAAAAAGGTTAAAAATATTAACCTTCGGAAACTTTCTTGGAAAAATTATGAGTCTTGAGATATTCTGCGAAAACCTCTTTGAGACTAAACTCTATTGCAGCTTTGTTAAAATTGTTTCTATAATTTTTGGAAAGGCCTTTTTGTTCATCGGCATAAGCGAGGAAGATATCGAAATCATATTCGTCCAGTCCGTACTTTGTATAATATTCTAAATCTATCGCCGCTTTCACGCGTTTGTAAAACTCCTGCTTTTCGGCATAGTTGGCGGTTGTTCTGGAAGATTCTCCTTTTTTGGTCACCAAGCCAGCAACTGCGCCTAAGAGGCCGCCACCTCCAGAACCGATGGAAAACAAATTCATTTGTCCTTCGCCTGGATTTCTCGGTGCAAAAGCCGATGGTATTTTGGCTGTTGGGGAAACTTCGTTCATTGGCGTTCGCATATAGTTATTCATTGCCATATTAAGTATGGTGACTTTTGCCGGAGGATTGAGTCTTGCAATGTCTTTTTTGAGAATTCCGGTTGGTTTGAATGCTAAGGTTACTTCTTCTATTTCTATAGGAATTGTTACAAGCCGAACTTCAAGACTTTTTGAAAAACTTTCTGATGTTAATGTTATTACTTTTCTTTCGTAACCTTGTCTTACAATCCTGAGTTCATCGGTAGGTTTTGCTGCGATGGCAAAGTTTCCCATTTTGTCTGAAGCTACAATTTGATCTGTACGAAGGTTATAAATACTTGCGAAAGGTAATTTGTCGCCACTTTCGTTGGAGATATTTCCGAGAATATAATCTGACTGTGAGAAAATCTTTATCGAGCAAAGAAGAATAAGGAGTGAAAGTAATTTTATTTTCATAGCCTGAAGTTTTTGACAAAATTAGTTCTATTGCGCTTTGATAGCACAACAGAGGATTTTCTGGATGAATAGTTTAACCGACTTTAACCTGTTTTGTGATTTTTTTAGAGTTTGGGGTTTTGGATTTTGTTAAATTAATTTGGATTTTTTTGAACGCAAAGTGCGCAAAGATTTTTATCCCTATTGAAAAATAATTTTTAAGGCTCGTAAAGACGCTTCTCTGAGGAGGATTTTGGAAATTTCTCGCAGATTTATTTGATTTTGCAGATTTCATTTTGAGCTATATTGCTTTGATGGGGAAATCTCTAACTGTTGACAAGTTTTTGTTTTTGCGCAGCGCGTAAGGGATGGTAGTGGAAATCCTTTTTTGCTTGGAGTTCGAGAACCTCAGCCTGACAAATGGTGATGCAAAAAAGATTGTAGCGGACAGCCCGACCCGAGCGGTAGCCCAAGCGTTGGCGAGGGATATGCCCAAATAATAATGAATGATGATTTATAAATGATGAGTGATTTTGTTTGCCTGTTTTTTTTGTGTAAATTTGTTGTCTTATCTTAAAAATTGGGGTTGACTGGTTTCGACAGCAAGACCAATGGGTAAGTAAGCATGCAGAGAACCGTAGCGCGATCTCTTAAATCCCTTGCTACAACATTTTAACTGGCAACGAAGAGTTCGCTCTTGCAGCTTAATAATCGAAGTTTAGTAGATTCAAGCGTTTCCCGAAGATAGTAAGGAAGCAAGATGTCTCACCAATGTTCTGTTCTGCGACGTTGGATTCTGGGATATAGGAATGCGGAAATAAGGTCTTGGAAGCTTCGGTCAAGATTCGAAAATTTTAGAAGCTAAGGTTTAGGTTGGGTGTTTGCTCTCTGCTTAAGCTCGAAAACTAATAGCAAAATAAGCATGTAGAAAGCTTGCGTATTGCTTGTTTGGACGAGGGTTCGAATCCCTCCAACTCCACTAAAAAAAACACTCTTCCAATGAAGAGTGTTTTTTTATGATATCGATTCTTGATAATTTTCGTTTGACTGATCTTTCAATTGCTCTATAAAATAAGATGGCGTAACGCCCGTTTCTCTTTTGAAAGCAATCACAAAAACCTGCGGCGATGCATAACCGCATTCTTCGGCGAGATAAGTGATTTTATATTCTCTGTAAACTGGATTCTCGTACAATTGTCTAGTGATATACTCTATCCTAAGTCCGTTGATATAATTATTGAAACTTTTATTTCTATGAACCTTTATAACCTCCGATAAATATTTTGTATTGGTATTCAAATGATTAGAAAGCCAAGTCAGATTGATATCCTTTTTTAAATATTTATCAGAATTCTCGAACTTGATTATCTTTTTTAGAATTGCATTAAAAGTCTCATCTGCAATATTACTGGATTGTTCTTTTGGAATATTCTCATCCTGAGTATCTGATAAATCCAGCATTTCAGTTTTTTGTTGAATCTGAATTTTATCTAAAAGTCCTTTGTATTTTGCACGTAATAAAGAATTACTTCTTTTACGATAAATAAAAAATAAAATTAACGCCAACGCAAAAACTCCTATTGCAGTGTAAATTAATTTTGTGATTGCCTTTTTTGAATTCGTATCATTATCTTTTATAATCTGCTGAGTCGGAATTTGGACAGCTGCTTTTTTTACACTGATATTACCCAATTCACTTTTATAATTAATGAGGGAAAAAGTCTTATATATTAACTTAATGCAATCTCTATTTTCTGGACTTGAACTTTGGGCTTTGGTTGTAAAAAATGAAAGAAAAACAAAGAAGAAAAAGAGAGAAAATTTGAGTCCTAATTTTGGTTGGTGAAGCTGTCTTGTCCAAGAAAAAATTTTAGATTTCATAGGGAAAAGAAGACGCAGACTCATAGATAATTTCTTTAATTATATTTTTGTTGTGCAGTGTTAGCACTGATTTGTTTCTCAAAAATATAATTCTGAATTTCCTTACGCGAAAAAAGTATAGAATTTTTTCTGATATAATTCTACACTAAAATTCAATAAAAATCTGATTTACAATATTCCTAATTTGTAAAATAACATTTTTCAGTTCATAAAAAACAAGCCAAAATAAGTACTCTTTTTCGGCATTCATTCTATATCAATCTTGTATTTCAGAAGAAGATATTGTATTGATAAATTAATTCTCCAAATTGTATTTGCTGTTTTTATCTTTAAAGAATAGGTCTAAAAGATTAAAGCACTATTGGCAAGCAAAAACTCCATTGTAATCAATGGAGTTTTTGTTTTTAAATGGATATATCTTGTCTTAATTAATATATCTTTTCGTAAACCATTTGTCCAGAAAATCTATACTAAGATTTAAACTATGATAATTCTCTTTTATGGCTGCATTAGTAAAAGCACCTCTCTTTCCATAGCCATATCCTACATTCAAAATGATTTTGTTCATCGGAATTCCTAATCCAACCGTTGCTTCCATTTTATTGATTTCACGGTTATTAACTTTAAAATATCCTGTGTCGTAATTGAGTCCAACTCGATAGATTAAATTCTCTGAAAGAATCTGACTGTTTTTTCTTTGCGGAAGAAGCTCAAAGCCTAAACCATAGACTTGCTGCCTGTAGTACTTTTCGTTTGTAACTGTGTTTTTAACTTCATTCCAATTACTCTGCGTAAAATCAAAACTAAATCGATATCTGTCGTTTTTCAAAATACTTACTCCAACTCCCATTTCCAAAGGAAGTGTAGAATCTTTTGAAGTTAACTTTGTTGTAGTGCTATTGTTATAATCTCTGTTTTCTGTATAAATAGCTTCTCCTTTTGCATTTAAATTACTTTTGAAATTAACAACTGCGCCTAATGTCAATTGAAGTCTTTCTTGTTGGAAATATTTATTGAATTGAGTTCCCAAACTATAACTAAAGCCAGTATATCTTATATTCCTGCTAATTTCGAGTTCAGAATTGGTAGTAATGATTTCTTTACGGATAATAGTCCCGAAGTTATTTTTAACTTTTCCTCCAATACTCCAATTTTCATCAATCTTATAACCTAAAGTAACACCGAGATTGGTAATTCCGCCACTTCCTTCATAAGTAATGGGATAAGTATCAGAAGTTCCTTCTACTGGGATTGTAGAAACAAATTTATATTCTGTAGAAGTAAAAGGCTGGACACTTGCTCCTAAAGAAAATCTATTGCTAATTCTCATAGCCAAACCAAGATTGGTAAAATTGCCGTTAATCCTTCTGTCTTTTCCTTGATTGCTGGAAATCGTATTACTTTTCAGTAAACCGCTGACATCAAAAATCACATTCTGCATCCCTATTGTTGTAATAGATGCCGGATTTTTTGAATTAATATAATCTGGTGATTCTAAAGCAATACCTGTATTTCCTAAAGCAATATTCCTTGCATTATCAACATTATTCATAGTTCCAATGCCGAAATAAGAATAGGGAGAAGATTCTTGTGCCAATGCTTTTTGCATAACAATAATTGCAAGAAACATCAATATTTTAATATTCTGATTCATAAAATTCTGAATTAATAGCCTAACATATAAAGTTTAAGCTTTGCCGGATTGGTGCTGTTTTTTTGACTCCCAAACACAACTTTACCAGAGAGGACATCCAGATAAGAAGATGGATAAATCAGAACACTATAATTGGAATCTGAAGTTTCTGACAAAATATCATTGACGTAACTCAGCATATCGAAATTGTACCCATAATCACTTTGAAACTCGCTTTCTGCAGATAAACTGATTTGAATTTCGGTAGTACCATCACTTTGTAAAAAGGTGGAAGCTATATTATTCTTTTTATCTCCGAGGTAATAATAAAGTAGGCTCGGGTTATAAAAATTTCTAGAATAATATCCCGCGACAGGGCTCAGAGCAAGATTGGCACTGATGATTTTATAATTCTTGTATAGGTTTTTCAGATTTTTTAAATAAGGGATTTCAACTTTAGTGTAAACACCAATTCCTGCCATCAGATAAGTTTTGTTACCGAGATTTTTGGCTTCAATAGGATTTATAGGGCTTAGATTGGCTAATTCGGAACCTGAAAAATCACTTTGTATTTTGTTGTATGAATATGAGGTACTTGGATTGATATCTAATGTATATTTCACTTCTTCTGTCCCGTTGACAGAAGCTGTATGATAATATAGCCTGACTGTATTTGATACTTTTTCTTTGGTTGTTTTACTAATCTGAACCTGATAAGAAGAATTAATCCCAAAACGCAGCATTGCATTGTTATCAGAAGACGGAACCAATGCTAAACCTTTGTAAAAATTAAGAAAATATTCCTGGCTGCTTGCATCTTTGGTTTTTAACAAATTAAAAATATTCTGACCATAAGATTGATCCAACCTGATTTTCACAAAACTACTATCTGTATTAGGTCTGGGAAAAAATTCTGCACTTCCTATTGAAGTAGAAGAATACTTAAAATCACTGTTATTATAAAGATAACCATTGTTCAGTTTGATTCTACTCTCCAGTGGATGCACATCCATCTTGAAAGTCTTGAGCGTATCTCCGTAATAAAAATCATTATTAGTCAGATACATTACTATAGAATCAAAAACAACATTGGTTGTAGTAGCTAAAGAATAGCTGGACGGCGTAAGTTCGAAAAGAGACGCTGATGTCACTTTACCAAATGTATTGTCCTTTATGTTTCCCACCAACATTGCACTTTTCCCTGATGTAATTACAGAATCCTTCATAATAGTTGACATTTTCAGCGTAAGCGTATCTATCATTACTACTTTGGATTGGGCAGACACCAGAGAGTTACCTACTTCATAAGTGTTACTTTCTCTTTCACAGGAATAAAGAAGGAGAATTGTAACACACAACAAGACATATTTGTACATTTTTTTCTGTAAACATACGGGCGTACAAGCTAGAGCTAAAATTTTTTCTTCCCTTCACTATTAGTTTTCGACAAGTGATGATTTTATATAGACCAATTTGATTTTAAATTAAAATTCAAAAAACATCGAAAGAATAAATCAGTTTAACGACAAAAAATGCACGTTCGTCTAAAAAATTTTCAAATATCCTGAGAATGAAATTCATTTGCATCAAAAAATAAGAATGGACAAAAGACTTTCGGTTTTAATCCTTGCTCTTGCAGGGATATTTTTATTATCAAGTTGCAAAAATGATGATGATGATGAGTTGGTAGGAAATTGGGTAAGGGTTTCAGATTTAGACGGTAAACCCCGTTCCAATGCTTCTGCTTTTGTGGTAAATGGCAAAGGATATTTAACCGGAGGTTACGATGGCGAATATTATTATAATGATCTGTGGAGCTATGATCCCGATGCTAATTCCTGGACTCAGAAAGCAGATTTCCCAGGCGTGAAAAGAAGTTCTGCAGTTGGTTTCGCAACCACTTCTTACGGCTATGTAGGAACGGGATATGATGGTCTCAACAAGCTAAATGACTTTTACAAATATGATCCTTTTTCCAACTCTTGGGTACAGATTGCAGATTTTCCTGGAACTGGTCGTTACGCAGCTTTAGCTTTTGGAGTAGGAAGCAAAGGTTTTGTAGGAACAGGATATGACGGAAGTGAGCTAAAAGATTTTTATAAATATGACGAGGCAACATCCAGCTGGAGCAACATCGTAAGCTTAGGAGGTTCTAAAAGAAGAGACGGAGCAGCTTTCGTCATCAACGGGATTGCTTATGTAGGGTTCGGAACCAATAACAACAGTCTTGTTGCAGATTTCTGGGCATTTGATCCATCGGCAGAAACCTGGACTAGAAAAGCTGATACCAGCAATGATGACGACACTCAAAACCGTGCTTCCACTGCAGCTTTTTCAGCCAATGGATTGGGCTATGTTTCCACAGGTTCTGTAAGTGGTGTTACCAACTCCACTTGGGAATATAATCCTTCTACGGATGATTGGACAGAAAGATCAGCCTTCGAAGGTTCTTCCAGAGAAAGTGCTTGCGCATTCTCATTCGGAACTTATGGTTATGTTTTGACAGGCAACAGCGGCTCTTCTTACTTTGATGATATCTGGGTTTTACATCCAAACGAAACACAAAATGACGATGACTAAAACTTTATGGAAATCGTTGTTTTTTTCCGGAATATGTTTAATCGCTTGTCAGAAAAAAAGCAATCCAATTGACATCAAAATCACTCAACAAAAGGCAGGTTATGGTTATCAAATCATCAAAAACAAGAAAACCTTTATAGATCAGCCTTATATACCGGCAATACCTGGCGAACAGGTTTTCAAAGACAGCTTACAGGCTAAGAAAACCGCCAGCCTTGTGGCACAAAAAATAGAAAGCTCATCCATTCCTCGGATTTCGGTAGATGAACTGGACTCAATGAAGATTGAATACGAAATCCAAAAATTTCACTAAGCAATAATTCCTTCAATTCTGATATTGGAGGAATTTTGCGGTTAAAAAAGAATTTAAATACTTGTTATGAAAACGTTTCTGAAACGCATACAAACGACATACATCTATCATTGGATTATATGGATAATTCTTATCGTTTTCAAATTGATAATGGATTATTCTGTCTTTGGGAATTTTCTGTTTCTAATCAATCTGCAGATTTTTGTGGCAGCTATTTTTTTATTTTATCTCAATTATTATTGGTCATTGCCTTATATCATCAAACAAGAACCAAAGACGATTTTCATTATCGTAATTTCGTTTTTTGTAATATACATTGGATTGACGATTTTATTTTTTCCACCAATGCACCGTCCGCCTTTTCCACCAAAAGGTTTCCCAAGACCGGAAAGAATGATGCATAAAAAACTGAATCTCCACGACATCTTCTTCAAAATTGGACTATTTTCAATCATCTTCAGTACGCTTTTATTTTTTGTTGATAAATGGATGGAAAATCAGAAAATGATAAAAGCTTTGGAATTTGAAAGACAATCCAGCGAACTGAAGATCCTGAGAGAACAAATCAATCCTCATTTTTTCTTCAATGCGCTGAACAGTATTTATTCGTTATCAATCATACAATCCAAAGATACGCCGAGAGTGATTTTGGTTTTATCTGATATTATGCGTTATGTTCTGAATGATAAAAACGGGCAGAAAAATAATCTGAATGACGAAATCATCAATATCAAAAAATACATCGAAATTCAGTCGATTCGGTTTAACAAATTCAATAATATCAATTGCCAATTCTATGGCAACTTCGAGGCTTATAAAATTGAACCTTTATTGCTTCTGACTTTCATAGAGAATGCTTTCAAATATGCAGATTTTGGAAAAGGTCCCGTTGATATCAAAGTTTATTTGAAAGATCACATTTTGGACTTCAATGTCAAAAATTTCTACGAGAACAAACCGAGTGACAGAACAGATAATAATCAGCTTGGTATCAAGAATACAAAAATGAAACTCGATTTGCTGTATCCTGAAAAATATCAATTGGATATTAATGATAATGGCTCCGAGTACAAAATCAGTTTAAAACTTCAATTAAATTAAATATGAATTGTATAATAGTAGATGATGAAGAATTGGCTCATCACGTGATTGAGGAATACATCTCCAGAATCCCTTTTCTGAATCTTGTAGCGAATTGTTACGACATCCAAGAAACCATCAATGTATTGCAGAATAACACTGTTGATTTGATTTTTCTGGATATCAATCTTCCGAACATTTCCGGAATAGAATTTCTGAAAAGCTTTAACAAACTCCCAAATGTGATTATTACAACGGCTTATGATAATTGTGCCATCCAAGGTTTTGAGATGGATGTGATTGATTATCTTCTGAAGCCTTTTTCTTTCGAGAGATTTCTGAAAGCGACTTACAAGTGTTTTAATCTTTATAATAATAAAAGAATCCTGCAGGAAACGAGTAATGCTTTGAAAGAATCTTTCATCTTCGTAAGATCCAATAATGAAGATGTAAAACTGAATCTGGATGAAATTATGAGAATCAATGCGCTGAAAGATTACATTGTGATTTATACTCATAACAGAAAACTGATTGTACATCAAACAATGAAATCAATCATGGAAAAGATGAATTTTGATAATTTCATCCGAGTCCATAATTCGCATATTATTTCGCTTCAGCATTTGCAAAGTGTGGGCAAAAACAGCTTAACTATTGGCGACGAAAGAATCCCGGTGAGTGAAAAATACAAAACTTATCTTTCTGGGATTATTGAAAGATATAAATAAATTAATCAAGCTTGTGAATTTTATTTCAGAATCAATTTCAGTAATCGGATTATAAATTTTATATTCACGGTCTTAAAAAAAATTCATAAAAATGAGTGTTCACATTAGTGCTAAAAAAGGAGAAATCGCAAAGACGGTTTTGATGCCCGGCGATCCACTTAGAGCAAAATATATTGCTGATAACTTTTTGACCGATGCCAAATTGGTAAGTCAAACGAGAAATATCTATTTCTACACAGGAAATTATAAAGGTAAAGAGATTACTGTTGGTGCAAGTGGAATGGGATTCCCAAGTATCGGTATTTATTCTTTCGAATTGTTTACAGAATATGAGGTTGAAACTATTATCCGAATCGGAACTTGTGGTGCTTATTCTACAGATTTGAAGTTATTCGACATCCTGAATGTAGAAAATGCAGCAAGTGAAAGTACTTATGCCAAATTTGCTTGGGGAATAGAAGAAGATGCCATTTCTAACCAAGGAAGTGCTTTTGATAAAATCAATGAGACGGCAAAAGAATTAGGTCTTGAAGTGAAAGCAACAAACATCCACTCCAGCGACATCTTCTACAGAGAAGATCCTGCTGTCCCGGAAATTGCAGTGAGACACAATTGTCCTGCAGTAGAAATGGAAGCTTTTGCGCTTTTTGCTAACGCAAAACATCTTGGCAAAAATGCAGCAACCATTTTAACTGTTTCTGACATCATCCCAACACACGAGCAAATCTCTGCTGACCAAAGAGAAAAAGCATTGAGAACAATGATGGAGTTATCTCTTGAAACGGCTATTAAATATTAATCAATTTCATCTTAGAAATAAAAAAGCTTCTGAAAATTCAGAAGCTTTTTTATGATTAATAATCGAAAGATTATTTCTTAATAACTTTTACAGAATTACTTTCTGTTTCAGAAACTACTTTCAGAACATATGTGCCGTTCGTTAATTGACTCATATCCAGAGAAGCATTTTTTGCATTGCTCACATTGAATCTTTGAACCAATTGTCCTGCGACATTATAAATCTCAACATTCTTCAGGTTAGAATTATTCTTATTCTGGATCGTAACAAATCCTGAAGTCGGGTTAGGATAAACACTGATTGAATTTTGTTTCTGAGCATCTTCTACCGCAAGTAGAGAACTACAGTTATAAACGTAGATTTCGTCTAAGTACCAGCCTTCGATTCCATTACAGCCATCTGTTCCCAGTTCAAATCTGAATTTGATATTAGAGCCGGAAACAACACCGATTTTGGAAAGATCAATCACACTTTGCCCCCAGCTTCCGCCAAGAGAACCGCCATCTGTTCCTGTGAACGCTCTTTGTCCTTTCAGTGGATTATCACTCTGAGAAGTTCCGTCTAGGACACTGTTGTAACCATTCTGTGTGAAAGCAGTTATTGGAAGAAGAGTCCAGTTTCCACCGTTCAAGCTATATTTAATGTTTCCACCGTCCCACGTAGATTCTGTTGCTACATAATGATTGAAAGCCATTTCGTATTTTCCAGTTGAGAAGGTCGGGATAGTAATTGTTGGACTTTCCAGACGTAGAATTCCGTTTTGTAGATTAGATGCACAATCTCCGTTGATTGGATCAACTGCGAAAATTGCTTTACCTGCTCTACTTTTCGGCAAATCACTTTTTACAGTCCAGTCTCTGGCTTCCCAAGTCGATGCTTTTGTAGGAATATTTGTGACTGTCCAGTTGCCGAGACCATTTTCCCAATCTTCTTTGAACAAAGGATTAGAAGTTGCCGCAGCACAAAGATCTGGAACAGGTTTCAAAAGAGCTTGGTAATTACATTGAGTAGCCGGAGAAGATCTCAATTGTACAGCAAGAATTCCGTTTTTAATATTCTGAATATCCGCAGAAGTGAATGACTGTCCGCTTAAACCTGCAGGAGTAGTTGTTGTAGATAATCCTTGCAAATTAACGCCTATCAAGTCATTAACAGAAGCTTCTAATGCATCTGCAAAATTGGCAAAATCACTTGTTGCCGTCAAATAATTCTTCTGAGCTCTCCACCAAAGATGAGCAGCTTTCACAAACCCGATTCCTGTGATGGTATAACCATTGTAAGTTCCGCCATCTACAAGAAGCGCATATAAGTGATTGGTAGGTCCAGAATTGGTATGTACGCCTCCATTATCTGCCGTTCCACAGTAATAGTAGTTTGAATCCAACACTTTTGCAGGTTGACTATTACAATTGGGATTCCACATATCGCGGATAGCTCCACCAAAAGATGTCGCATCTTCTCCCATTTTCCAACGAAGAGAGCCTGAGCAAGAAGCAGTAGTTCTTACACTAAGATTCTCACCTTCGTCCATATAATTATTAATCAAATCAATAGTTTCTCCCCATACATCAGAGTAAGACTCATTCAATGCGCCTGATTGATATTGGTAAATCAATCCGCTTGTATATTCAGTATAAGCGTGTCCCCATTCGTGTGCAATCACATCATCCGTTGCAGTTCCGTCACAATATCCAGCGTAAGTTCCATTCCATCTTGCATTAGGACAAGATATCGTCGGATCATTATTTACAGTAATCATTGTATGATCTGCTGCATCATAAGAAACATATCCAAAAGCATTTTTGAAGAAATTATAAACGTGTTCAGATGTTATAACCTCATTTTGCTGCCAGCTGCTGAGTGTGCCAGGAAGGGCATCTCCTTCTTTCCACTTCAGATTAGAAGCATTGGTATTGGTTTCATAAAGTTTTCTGTCAATCGGGTGAATTCCTGTAAACTGCTCTACCAATTCGCCTGTATGAGCATTGATGAAAAGAAATTCTCTCACATCTTTTTTGTTTGTAACCTCAATTTCGTACGCTAAATAGGGAGTTACAACACCACCTTGAGCAAGATTTTTGGGGAAAATCAAAAGTTTGGTTTTCAAAGCTTCTAAAGGCGTATTGGATTGATTCAGGTCTTGCTTGGAAACAATATTTTTCGCAATACTTTCTGCTTCTGCCAAAGAAATATCAGGTGTAGAACTAACTTTGATATTAGATAATGCATTACCATTAATAGATGTTAATTCTTCTTTGCCATTGAAATGGAATTTAAGAACGCCATCATAAACAGGAACACCTTGATGTTGCTGCATATAAACTACATTCTTCAACCCGTAATTGTCAGTCGTTTCTTCTACAAAAACCAAATCATTTGCCGATTTCAGATTGAAAGCTTTGAAATTGTTGACAAGAAATTCCGCGGCTTTTGCCTTTGCACCAGAAGATTTAAGTTGAAGCGCTTTGGAATCGTTGAAAAGAATAAAATTAGGGTTTGAGGTGCTGTTACTGATTGTAACGTTGGCATTGGTTTGCTTTTTTAGCTGAGCCAAGTCTTTGGATTCTTGTGAAAATCCACAGACATATGCTAAAGCAAGTGCCAGAGTAAAAGTTTTCTTCATATTAAATTTATTTGCTGGCAAATATATACAATATCTTCAGCATATTAATCAATAAAACACAAAGAAAACTAACAAACGTTACTGAAAACTCAACCCCGAAACATTCATTTGAAGTTGCGCTCTGGTATCGATAACAATGGTTATATATTTTTCAGATAAAAGGAATTGAGTTGGTTTCAAGTCCAGAACCTGACCTTGTAATTTGATGCCTTTTACATATTCTTTGTTAAAATTCTCAGTCAGACTTTTCCTGGAAGCATTTTCGATATCAAGAAGCGGAATACCATAATCTTTTTCAATCATTCTTCTGATCTTGCCTTCGAATAAAACGGTTAAAGCTTTTTGGAAAAAGTTTTTTGTTTTAAGGTTAAAATCTGTGACCTTCAGTTTTATTTTATGCTCCTCTGCGCTGTAAAGAGGTTTTCCTTTGATGAAAGCAGTTCCGTTCACTTCGCCAGTTGTATGTGCTTCGATTACGATATTTTCTTTTTCCTTATAAACGGAGATATCGGTAATCTTCACCTTTTTGTCTTCGCTGCTCATTGCAAATTCTTTATCCTGGAATTGTTGCTTTGCCAGCCTTGTCGCTTCATCAAAACTGATATTGGCAGTCGTCTGAAGATTGAACACATTCTGAAGATTTGGATTTAATATAAAATTCGGAACCGAAACCGCATCTCTTGTCGCCAAAGGAATTTGCCCCACATAAGTTTCCGAATACAAATCAATCCCAATCGTCGTTTTGATTTTGTCCTGAAAGACCTGGAGTGGCGCCATATAGGTATTTTGTGGCGAAATCTTCAGCCAAGTATTGTATTCCTCAGAAACATTGATCGGTTTAGAGAATTGATTCCAAGCCATCACCAGATAAGGCTGAAGATTGAATTTTGTTTTAATCTGCTGATCAATAATTGTTGTAAATTTTCCTTGCTGCTCTTTCAATGTAGACTCAATAAAGGATGCGATTGGGATTTTTACTTTGCCATAATCTAAAACCGGCTTCTGAGTCCAGACAAAGCCAGCGGTCGTTGTTTTTGTATCGAGTTTCCAATCTGTCGTCGCCGTCAAACTGGTAATGAAATTCATTATCAAATTAAAATTCGTGTCTTTGTATAAATAAACTCCAAGAGTTCCGTAGCCTTTTTCTGCCCATATTTTTAAAGGAACAGAAATCATTAATCTGTTATTCGTCAAAGCTTTTATCGCAATATTCCCTTGCTTTTCTACTTTTACTTTGAACTGATCATTATTGTTATCAGTATAAGATTGATCTTCATACAAAACCCCTTTTACAGACTGATTGATGAGATTATTGATCTCCGAAATCGGGAGCGAAACAGGAAGTGTGATATTGGATTTGATTTTTGGCAAGGTATAAACCGGAGTTTCTGCTTGAGAAAAAGCAATCATACTTATCAACAAAAAATATATGGATGCGAATTTTCGAATTAGACTCATAAATGTTTTTAATAAAATTTGAAAACGTAAAATTAATGGTTTTATTGATGAGAAAAACAAAAGAGAGCAAGGAAATCTTACTCTCTTTTATTAATTTTCGTTGATATTTTAATCGAAAAAACGTCCTTCGGCAAGCCAGATGAATAGACCATTTGAAGAGTACCCCAAAAACGTAAGTTTGTTTTTGTTGAAACCTCCGGTAGTTTTTCAGAATTAGATTAAAGCTTCGTGAAAATAATAGCAACGCCTCCACTTCTGGCTAAATCAACAGACAAAATCGTTTTGCTATCCACTTCTTTTTCTTCGATGATAACTGGATAAGGATTGGTTTCATAATCCGCTCCCTTTCCATCTCTAAAAATCTTCGCTTTATATTTCTTGCCAGTATCTAAAAACTTCAAATCCAGTTTTACAGTTCTTGCATCTTTGTTGGTAATGCTTCCCAAAAACCAATTTTCAGACGCTTTATCTTTTCTTGCAACGGTTACAAAATCACCAATTTTTGCATCAGGAACTACAGTTTTGCTCCAATCCGTAGGACAACTTGTGATGAATTCAAAAGCCGGATTGTTTCCATAGTTTTCAATCATATCAGACGCCATCTGCAACGGACTATAAATGACAACAGATAAAGCCAATTGCTTCGCTAAAGTTGTATGAACTTTTGTATTCGGCAACACAGGATTTGTGAAATTGAAAGTCCCTGGCGTGAAATCAATCGGACCAGCCAAACCTCTTGTGAAAGGAATAATCGTCGTATGTTCCGGTGGGTTACCTCCATCTTTTGACCAAGCATCCCATTCTTGTCCGCGGACACCTTCCTGCGTCATTAGATTAGGTAACGTTCTTTGCAAACCAGTTGGCATCACAGGTTCGTGATTATCAATCATAATTTTGTGCTTAGCTGCTTCCTCAATGACTTTTCTGTAATGGCGAACACCATACTGGCTGCTGTGTGGTTGTTTACCGTCTAGCTTTCCGCCAACGTAACCTGTTTTCACGACATCAACACCATATTTTTTATAGTAAGCAAATGCATCACTCATTTGGCTTTCGTAATTCAGAGTGTTGCCAGCCGTTTCGTGGTGACCAATTAACGTCACATTTTTGGACTTAGCATAATCTGTTATTTTCTTGATATCAAAATCCGGATAAGGTTCAGAGAATTTGAAGTCTTTCCAATCTTCCCAACCTTTGTTCCAGCCTTCTACTAAAACTCCGGAAAAATTGTGTTTAGCTGCAAAATCGATATATCTCAAGACGTTTTCAGTTTTCGCACCGTGGTTTGGTCCCGCTTTCCAAGTGTATTTTTCCATATGGATGGCCCACCAGATTCCGATGTATCTTCCGGGTTTAATCCAGGAAACATCGCCTAATTTATTGGGGTCGTTAAGGTTTAACATTAATCTTGAAAGCATCAGATCTCCGGCAGATTTAGCAATAATCATCGTTCTCCAAGGTGTAACTGAAGGTGCTTTTGCAAACACTTTTTCTCCGGTTGCCCAAGGTGTAAGATAAGCTTTCAATTTGGTTGAAGTTTTATCTCCAGCAAGATTCATTGAGGCATAATCGGTTAGGTTGGCCTGATGAACAGTCAGGAATAGTCCACTTTTAGTCTCCATTGTCAAAGGTGTAGCTACAGTGTCTAACTTTGAAATTGGATTCGATTTAAATAAACCTTCATAGAATTCTGTATTATAAGGAATCGACCAGGTTTTGTGGTCATCAGCAAAATTGAATTCTGTCAACTCATCCATAATGACAAAGTCATTCAGATTTTTTTGCTTTGGAAACTCGTATCTGAAACCAAATCCATCATCAAACACTCTGAAATTAATAACAAACTCTCTTGCTGATTTTGAGTTTTCTTTGACAGAGACTTTCATTTCATTGTAATGATTTCTCACATCAATTTCTTCGCCCCAAGGTTGCTGCCAGGTTTCATCAAACTTAGAGTGAGAGATGTTCTTGACTGACAATTTATCTTTAAGAGAACTTCCTTTCAATTCAAAGCCGAGATAAGAATCATTCAGAATAGATTTCCCATCCTTGGAAACTTTGTAAAATACTTTACCTTGATTGGTCCCGAATTCTAATGTAATAGATCCGTCCGGAGATTTGACGATGTTATTTTTGAGATTTTGTGCATCTACTGTTGGAGAGAATCCAAACAGTAAGATGACGACAGATAAGATCTTGAGAAAATCTCTGCAGTTTACTTTCATTAATAATATTTTAAGGTTGTATATAATTACAAAAATAAACTTTTGAAACCAGTATGCACAAAAAAACCACCTCGAAGTGAGGTGGTTTTATATTTAAAAACTTAAAGTTCTTATTCTTCAGTTTTTTCTTCTGTAGCAGTTTCAGCAGCAGGAGTTTCTTCAACTTTAGCTTCTGTAGCTTCAACAGTTGCAGCAGCCTTAGGTGCAGCAGTAGATCTTCTACTTCTTCTAGTTGTTTTCTTCTCTTCTGCATTTGGATTGTAGATATCGTTGAAATCTACCAATTCAATTAATGCCATATCAGCAGAATCACCAGCTCTGAAGCCAGTTTTGATGATTCTTGTGTAACCACCATTTCTTTCAGCGATTTTTGGAGCTACAGTTCTGAACAATTCAGTAACAGCTTCTTTACTTTGTAGGTAAGAGAAAACAGTTCTTCTATTGTGTGTTGTATCTTCTTTAGCTTTAGTAAGGATTGGTTCCACGTAAACTCTTAAAGCTTTCGCTTTAGCAACAGTAGTGTTGATTCTTTTATGTTCAATTAGTGAACAAGCCATGTTAGAAAGCATTGCTTTTCTATGCGGAGCTGTTCTACCTAAGTGATTTATTTTTTTACCGTGTCTCATTTTAAGGATTATTTATCAGCGTCTAACTTATATTTTGCAACATCAAACCCGAAATTTAGTCCTTTTGAGTGAACCAATTCTTCAAGTTCTGTTAAAGATTTTTTACCAAAATTTCTGAATTTCATCAAATCAGACTTACTGAAAGAAACAAGCTCTCCAAGAGTTTCTACTTCAGCTGCTTTCAAACAGTTAAGGGCTCTTACAGAAAGATCCATATCTGCTAGTTTTGACTTAAGAAGTTGTCTAGTGTGAAGTGTTTCTTCGTCATATTGGATAGAAGCTTTCACAGCCTCTGTCTCTAGAGTGATTCTCTCATCTGAGAACAACATGAAGTGATAAATCAAAATCTTAGAAGCTTCTGTTAAAGCATTCTGAGGTGTGATAGATCCATCAGTTTCGATATCCAATACCAATTTTTCGTAGTCTGTTTTTTGCTCTACACGATAATTTTCGATACTGTACTGTACTTTTTTGATAGGTGTAAAGATAGAGTCGATCGCAATAGTCCCAACAGGAGCATTGTTTGATTTGTTCTGATCGCTCGGAACATATCCTCTTCCTTTTTCTATGTTGAAAGTAATCTCAAACGTAACATCCTCAGCCAAGGTAGCAATTAACAAATCTGGGTTAAGAACTTCAAAATTTACAATTGATTCTCCTAGATCTCCAGCTGTAACCACATTTTTTCCAGAGATTTTTGCAGTTACCTGCTCAGTTCCTGGGTTTTCTGTCTTAGCTTTTAGACGAAGTTGTTTAAGATTAAGAATGATTTCCGTAACATCTTCAATCACTCCTGGTATAGTTGAAAACTCGTGCTCTACGCCTTCTATTTTGATAGATGAAATAGCATATCCTTCCAGAGAAGAAAGTAAAACTCTTCTCAATGCATTACCGATAGTAAGCCCGAAACCTGGTTCCAAAGGTCTGAATTCGAATTGTCCTTTAAAATCAGTTGAGTTTAACAGGATTACTTTATCGGGTTTTATAAATGTTAAAATTGCCATAGTCTGGTTGAGCAAAAATTTGAAAAAATTATTATTTAGAGTATAATTCGACGATCAACTGTTCTTTGATATCTTCAGGAATCTGAATTCTCTCAGGTGCACTTGTGAAAGTACCAGTTTTTTTCTCGTCATTGAATTGTAACCACTCATAATTTGCTTTGTATGCTAAAGCGTTAGAAATTACTTCAAGAGATTTTGATTTCTCTCTTACTGCAATCTCGTCACCAGCTTTTAGCAAATAAGAAGGGATGTTAACTAGTTCTCCGTTCACAGTGATGTGTCTGTGAGAAACCAATTGTCTAGCAGCAGCTCTTGTTTTAGCAAAACCTAGTCTGTAAACAACGTTATCCAATCTTGATTCACAAAGTTGTAAAAGAACTTCACCTGTTACACCTTTGCTTCTATGAGCTTTATCAAAAAGGTTAGCGAATTGCTTTTCTAGAATACCATAAGTATACTTAGCTTTTTGCTTTTCAGCTAGCTGAGTAGCGTATTCTGATTTTTTCGCACCTCTTCTTTTGTTAGGACCGTGTTGTCCTGGTGGTTGATTTTTTCTTCTCTCGAAGTTTTTATCGTCTCCGTAAATTGCCTGACCAAATTTTCTAGCAATTTTTGTTTTAGGTCCAATATATCTTGCCATAATGGGTAAATTCTAAAAATTAAACTCTTCTTCTTTTAGGTGGTCTACAACCGTTGTGAGGCATAGGCGTCACGTCAACGATTTCACTTACTTCGATTCCAGAATTGTGTAAAGTTCTGATTGCAGACTCTCTACCAGCACCTGGACCTTTTACAAACACCTTAACTCTTCTAAGACCAGCTTCGAAAGCTACTTGAGAACAGTTTTCTGCAGCCATTTGAGCTGCGAATGGAGTATTCTTTTTAGAACCTCTGAATCCCATTTTACCGGCAGAAGCCCAAGAGATAACTTCTCCTGCTTTATTTGTTAAAGAAATGATGATGTTATTGAAAGAAGCCTGAATATGCGCTTCACCAATAGCCTCAACTTTTACTTTTCTTTTTTTAACTACTTTAGTTTGTTTTGCCATAATTCCTAACGATTATTTACTTGCTTTTTTCTTGTTAGCAACTGTTTTTCTCTTTCCTTTACGGGTTCTAGAGTTGTTTTTCGTTCTCTGGCCTCTTAAAGGTAGTCCTAGTCTGTGACGTATTCCTCGTTGGCATCCTATGTCCATCAATCGCTTGATGTTCAATTGCACTTCAGAACGTAATTCTCCTTCAACTTTTACGTTGTCTGAGATATAACCTCTGATTGCAGCCAATTCATCGTCATTCCATTCGTTGACTTTCTTGTCTTCGCTGATTCCAGCGTTTTTCAAAATTTCTGAAGCAGTACTTCTTCCAACACCGTAGATGTAAGTAAGACCGATAACGCCTCTTTTGTTCTTTGGTAAATCAATACCTGAAATTCTCGCCATAATTTAATTGGTTCTTAACCTTGTCTTTGTTTAAATTTAGGGTTCTTTTTGTTGATTACGAATAGTACGCCTTTTCTGCGTACAATTTTGCAATCAGCACTTCTTTTTTTGATAGATGCTCTAACCTTCATTTTGTTAATTTTAATATCTAAAAGTTATTCTCCCTTTAGTCAAGTCATAAGGAGAGAGTTCGAGTCTTACCTTGTCTCCAGGTAAGAGTTTTATATAATGCATTCTCATTTTACCAGAAATATGGGCAATTAAAACATGCCCATTCTCTAGCTCTACACGGAACTGCGCGTTGGAAAGTGCTTCCGTAATCACGCCGTCTTGTTCTATATGTTTCTGTTTAGCCATTTATTCTATTAAAGGTTTGATGATCTTGATAATTTAGATTGCATCAACCCATCATAATGATGGTTCAGCAGATATGTGTTAATTTGTTGAACAGTATCCAAGATAACTCCAACCATAATTAACAACGATGTACCCCCAAAAAAGAGAGCAAATCTATCTGTCTGAACAAACGCTCCGTGCACTATTGCCGGAAGGACTGCAAAGATAGACAAAAATATTGCACCAGGCAAAGTTATTTTGGATAAAATATCATCCAAGTAATCTGCCGTTTCTTTTCCAGGTCTAACCTTAGGAATAAGCCCACCATTACGCTTCAAATCATCAGCCATCTGATTCACAGGAATGGTAATTGCTGTATAGAAAAATGAGAAAATTATAATCAATAACGCAAACAATACGTTGTATTGCCAGCTAAAAACATTCTTGAAACCAGCCAAAAACGTATTTGATTCATCAACTTTCGTAAGTAATCCAGGAACAAACATTAATGCTTGTGCAAAGATGATTGGCATTACACCTGCGGCATTCACCTTCAATGGGATCCATTGTCTAGCGCCTTCCATCAAGTTTCTGCTTACCCCACCTCTGGCCTGAGCTCTACTTACATACTGGATTGGGATTTTTCTTACTGCTACAGATAATATGATAGCTAATAAAATTACCAATAACCAGAATACAATTTCTACTAAAATCATGATGCTTCCTAATCCACCTTTACCATTCTGTGTTAGAACTTCTTGGTAAAAAGCCGTTGGAAGATCCGCAAGGATACCCACCATAATCAAAATAGAGATACCATTACCAATACCTTTGTCTGTAATCTTCTCTCCTAACCACATTGCAAATACAGAACCTGCTACCAAAATAATAATACTTGGTAACCAGAACATCAGAGATGCCGGATCAACATAATATGCTGATGAGAACTGTGAATAAGGTAAAAAGAATTGCGTAACAGATGTCAAATATGATGGCGCCTGTACAAGACAAACTCCGATAGTTAACCATCTGGTAATTTGGTTCAAAGTATTTCTTCCACTTTCGCCATCTTTCTGTAACTTCTGAAGATAAGGAATAGCCATTCCCATCAACTGTACAATAATAGATGCCGAAATGTATGGCATGATTCCCAATGCCATAATAGAGGCACGGCTAAAAGCTCCACCTGTGAAAGATGACAATAAACCCAAAAGGCCGGCCCCTTGTTGGTTCCCGCCTTGATTTTGGTAATGTTGTAATAAGTTTCCTACTTCTGCCGTGTTAATTGCAGGAAGAGAAACATAAGATGCGAATCTATACACAAGGACCAAAGAAAGTGTCAGGATAATTTTATCCCTCAGCTCTTTTAGACTCCAAATGTTTTTAAGTGTTTGTATAAATTCTTTCATTAGTTATTAATTAAAGAGTAATTGCTTTACCTCCTGCTTTGTTGATTGCCTCTTCAGCAGACTTAGTAAACTTATCAGCAGAGATAGAAACACCAGATTTCAAATCACCTCTTCCTAAGATTTTTACTAATTCGTTTTTAGATGCAAGACCGTTTTCTACCAATACGTCTCTAGTGATATCACCAGTGATGTTTTTAGTATCGATCAAAGTTTGGATAGTATCAAGATTGATTGCTCTAAACTCTTTTCTATTAATATTTTTGAAACCAAATTTAGGTAGTCTTCTTTGCAAAGGCATCTGTCCACCTTCGAAACCGATTTTCTGAGAATAACCAGCTCTAGCTTTCTGACCTTTATGTCCTTTTGTTGAAGTACCACCGTATCCGCTTCCTTGGCCTCTACCAATTCTTTTTGTGCTGAATGTAGAACCAGCTGATGGTTTTAAATTATTTAAATTCATTGTTGTATTGTGAGATTATAGATTAAAAGATAAGAGACAAGAGACTGCTAAAAACAAGTCTCTTTTCTCTATGTCTATTGTTCTTATTTCTGAACTTCTAATAAGTGACTTACAGAAGCGATCATTCCTAAAATAGAAGGCGTAGCTTCGTGTTCTACAACTTGTTGAAGTCTCTTAAATCCTAGTGCTTCAAGTGTTCTTTTTTGAGTTTTAGAACGATTAATAGCACTTCTAACTAATTTTACTTTGATTGTTGCCATTGCTATATTGATTAACCGTTAAACACTTTACTTAGAGAAACACCTCTCATTCTTGCAATTTCTTCTGGTCTTCTGATATCCAACAATGCGTTGAAAGTAGCTTTCACAACATTGTGTGGGTTAGAAGAACCTTTAGATTTTGACAATACATCGTGTACACCTGCAGACTCTAGCACCGCTCTTACCGCACCACCTGCGATAAGTCCTGTACCGTGAGAAGCTGGTCTCAAAAAGATATCAGCACCTCCGTATCTAGCAGAAGTTTGGTGAGGAATTGTGTGATTGATTACAGGAACCTTCACTAAGTTTTTCTTAGCATCTTCTACAGCTTTCGCGATAGCAGAAGCAACTTCCTTAGATTTACCAAGTCCGTAACCGATAACACCATCTTCGTTTCCTACAACAACAATTGCAGAAAATCCAAATGCTCTACCTCCTTTCGTTACTTTAGTTACTCTGTTAACAGCAACCAGACGATCTTTTAATTCTAATCCTCCAGGTTTAACTCTTTCTATATTACTATCTACCATGTTTTCTAGATTTTTAAAATTAGAATTTAAGACCTGCTTCTCTAGCACCGTCAGCAAGAGCTTTCACTCTACCATGATACACAAAACCATTTCTATCAAATACAACACTTTCGATACCTGCTGCTTTAGCTTTAGCTGCGATAGCTTTACCAACTGCTACAGATACTTCTACTTTCGTTCCTTTAGCGTCTACACCTTTCTCTCTAGAAGAAGCTGATACTAATGTTTTACCGTCTTTGTCATCTACCAATTGAGCGTAGATTTCTTTATTACTTTTGAATACAGATAATCTTGGTAATTCTGCAGATCCGGAGATCTTCCCTCTTACTCTTCTTTTGATTCTGATTCGTTTTTCAACTTTTGTTAATGCCATTTTCTTAAATTTTATGCAGATTTACCGGCTTTTCTTCTAATGATTTCGCCCACGAATTTCACACCTTTTCCTTTGTAAGGTTCAGGTTTTCTGAAAGATCTGATCTTAGCAGCCACCATTCCAAGAAGTTGATTATCGTAAGAAGATAATGTAATGATCGGGTTTTTCCCTTTTTCTGTCAATGTATCCAAAGTCACTTCTTTTGGAAGTTCCAATACGATACCGTGAGAAAATCCAAGAGCCAATTCTAATCTTTGGCCATTGTGAGATGCTCTGTATCCAACTCCTACTAGTTCTAATTGCTTAGTGAAACCTGTAGAAGTACCAACAACCATATTGTTGATAAGCGCTCTGTATAAACCGTGAAGCGCTTTATGTTCTTTTGAGTCAGAAGGACGAGTGAACGTAAGTACACCGTCTTCTTGTGAGAAGCTGATTCCTCCTGTAAGCTCCTGAGATAATTCTCCTTTAGGACCTTTAACCGTTACAACACCTTCTTTCTCGGTAACTGTAACTCCAGCAGGAACTTCTATAATTGCTTTACCAATTCTTGACATTTTCCTTGTTTTAAAAAATTAATATACGTAGCAAATTACTTCACCTCCCACTTTCTCTTGTCTCGCTTTTTTATCAGTCATTACTCCTTTAGAAGTAGAGATAATAGCTACACCTAGTCCGTTAAGTACTCTTGGAAGTTCCTCAGAACCTTTGTACTGACGAAGACCTGGTCTAGAAGCTCTTTGAATTGACTTGATAGCAGGCTTGTTTGTTTGCTTATCATACTTCAAAGCGATCTTGATAGCTCCTTGAACTGCATTATCCTCGAACTTGTAGTTCAAGATATAACCTTGGTCAAAAAGAATCTTAGTGATCTCTTTTTTGATTTTCGATGCAGGAATTTCCACCACTTTGTGGCCTGCGCTTTGTGCGTTCCTTACTCTTGTTAGGAAATCTGAAATTGGATCTGTTACCATTTCTTTGTTTTAAATTATTGGTTAATGACAACCAGTATTGAAAAGACTTGAAGATAGAGATATCAGAATCTGACATCTCTATCTTTAGTATCTCAACAACTTAATTGCCTCGATTTTTTTAATTGCTTACCAACTAGCTTTTTTAACTCCTGGGATAAGACCATTGTTAGCCATTTCACGGAAAGTTACTCTGGAAATACCGAATGTTCTCATGTATCCTCTTGGTCTTCCTGTTAGTTTACATCTGTTGTGTAATCTTACAGGAGAAGCATTTTTAGGCAATTTCTGTAATGCTTCATAATCTCCAGCTTCTTTCAAAGCTCTTCTTTTTTCAGCATATTTAGCTACAGTAGCTTCTCTTTTGCGCTCACGCGCTTTCATTGATTCTTTAGCCATCTCTTAGTTCTTTTTGAAAGGTAAACCGAAGTGAGTTAATAATGATTTTGCTTCTTTATCAGTTTTCGCAGTTGTTACGAAAGTGATGTCCATCCCTTGGATTTTTTTCACTTTGTCAATCACGATCTCTGGGAAGATAATCTGCTCAGTAATACCTAAGTTGTAGTTACCTCTTCCGTCAAATCCTTCAGCTTTGATTCCAGAAAAATCTCTAATTCTTGGAAGTGCAGAAGAAGTTAATCTATCTAAGAATTCATACATTTTATCAGCTCTTAGAGTAACTCTAGCTCCGATTGGCATACCTTTTCTTAGTTTGAAAGCAGCCTCATCTTTTTTAGATAGAGTACCTACTGCTTTTTGTCCAGTGATAGCAGTCAATTCTTCTACAGCATAATCCACGATTTTTTTATCTTGAACAGCTGCACCAAGTCCTTGGCTTACAACGATTTTCTCCAATCTAGGAACCTGCATAACAGATTTGTACCCAAATTCTTCCATCATTGCAGGAACAATTTTCTCTTTATATTGTTGTTTTGGTCTTACTATATATTCCATCGTAATTTAATTATAAAGTTTCACCGGTAGTTTTAGCTACTCTTACTTTTTTATCTCCGTCTACTTTGTAACCTGCTTTAGTAGCTTTACCGTTTTTGTCAACTAGTGCTACGTTTGAGATATGTAAAGAAGCTTCTTTTTCTACAATCCCACCTTGAGGGTTAGAAGCAGATGGCTTAACGTGTTTTTTCACGATGTTTACACCAGCAACTACAACTCTTGGATCTTTACCTTCTTTTTTGATTACTTCAAGAACTTCACCTTTACTACCTTTATTTTTTCCAGTAGTAACTAGTACATTATCTCCTCTTTTTATTTTAACTTTTGTCATTTTCTTAAAATTTTAAAATTAAAGTACTTCAGGAGCTAATGAAATTACTTTCATATATTCTTTATCTCTCAACTCACGAGCAACTGGTCCGAAAACACGAGTTCCTCTCATTTCACCAGCAGCGTTTAGAAGTACGCAAGCATTGTCTTCGAATTTGATGTAAGATCCATCTTTTCTTCTAACTGCTTTTTTAGTTCTTACTACAACTGCTTTAGAAACTTGTCCTTTTTTTGCATTACCTGATGGTGTAGAATCTTTGATAGTTACAACGATTTTATCACCAACTGAAGCATATCTTCTTCTAGTACCACCTAGAACTCTGATCACTAGTACTTCTTTTGCACCTGTGTTATCAGCAACTTTTAGTCTTGATTCGGTTTGTAACATTATTTAGCTTTTTCTATGATTCTTACTAATCTCCATCTTTTGCTCTTGCTCAAAGGTCTAGTTTCAGTGATTAAAACTGTATCTCCTTCTGTGCACTCATTGTTCTCATCGTGTGCAGTATATTTTTTCGTTTTCAAAACGAATTTACCGTACATTGGATGTTTTACTCTGGTAGTTTCGCTAACAACAATAGTTTTTTCCATTTTATTGCTGGAAACTATTCCAATACGTTCTTTTCTTAAATTTCTGTCCATTGTAAAAAGGAATTATTGTTTGTTAGTTAACTCTGTGTTAAGTCTTGCAATCGTTTTTCTCAAATCTCTGATCTGAATTGGATTTTCAACTGGGCTAATTCTGTGAGCTAATTTCAATTTTGAATAGTTAGCTTTAGCTTCAGCCAATTGTACGTTGATATCCTCTACGCTTAAATTCTTGATGTCAGCTTTTTTCATTTTAATAGAGATTATTGAGGTTTAACGAAATCGTTTGCAACTACGAACTTAGTAACGATTGGTAACTTCTGAGCAGCAAGCCTAAGAGCTTCTTTTGCAACTTCATAAGGTACACCACCAAGTTCGAACATTATTTTACCAGGTTTTACTACAGCTACCCAATATTCTACAGCTCCTTTACCTTTACCCATACGTACTTCCGCTGGCTTTTTGGTAATAGGTTTGTCTGGGAAAATTTTGATCCATAGTTGACCTTCTCTTTTCATATATCTTGTAGCAGCAATACGAGCTGCTTCAATTTGTCTTGCAGTAACCCAAGCTCCCTCAGTCGCTTTGATTCCGAATGTTCCGTATGCAAGTTGATTACCTCTTTGAGCAATCCCCTTCATTTTCATCTTATGAACTCTACGGAATTTGGTTCTTTTTGGTTGTAACATAATTTCTTAAATTTTAGATTTTAGAATTTAGATTTTAAAAAAGTAACGGTCATTTAAAAACTATCCTCTAAAATTTTATTAATTATTTCTTCTTGGTTTTCTGTCTCCTCTTTCTCCTCTGTCGTTTCTCTCGTTTCTACCGCCAGCAGGTGCTTTTTTCTGTTGTCCTATAAGTGGAGTAAGGTCTCTTTTACCGTAAACCTCTCCTTTCATAATCCAAACTTTAACACCTAACTTACCGTATTGAGTCAATGCTTCACCGATGTGATAATCGATATCTGCACGGAAAGTAGATAAAGGAATTCTTCCTTCTTTGAAGTTTTCAGAACGTGCCATTTCAGCGCCGTTCAATCTTCCAGAGATTTGAACTTTGATTCCTTCTGCACCCATTCTCATTGTAGAAGCGATAGCCATTTTCACAGCTCTTCTGTAAGAGATACGGTTTTCAATTTGTTTAGCAATGCTATCAGCAACTAAAACTGCATCTAACTCAGGTCTTTTGATTTCGAAAATATTGATTTGAATATCCTTACCTGTAAGTTTCTTCAATTCTTCTTTCAATTTATCAACCTCTTGTCCACCTTTACCGATGATCAAACCTGGTCTTGCTGTAGTGATTGTAACTGTTACTAATTTAAGTGTTCTCTCAATATAAATTTTTGAGATACCACCCTTAGATAATCTTGCTTCAAGGTATCTTCTGATTTTGTAGTCTTCCGCGATTCTGTCTCCATAATCGTTTCCGCCAAACCAGTTAGAATCCCATCCTCTGATGATACCTAATCTGTTACCAATTGGATTTGTCTTCTGTCCCATACCTTGAATTAATTTTTAGTACCTAAGATTAATGTAATGTGGTTTGATCTTTTTCTGATTCTGTAACCTCTACCTTGTGGCGCTGGTCTTAGTCTCTTCAATTGTCTTGCACTGTCTACAAATATTTCTTTAACGATTAGGTTAGCCTCTTCGATATCAGCACCTTCGTTTTTTGACTGCCAGTTTGCGATAGCAGAAAGCAATACTTTTTCTAATTTATTAGAAGCGTCTTTCTTAGAATATTTAAGAATAGATAAAGCTTTTTCTACCTCTACTCCTCTAATGATATCAGCAACTAATCTCATTTTTCTTGGAGAAGATGGGCAATCGTTGTGTAACGCTTTTGCTACATCTTGGTTTGCTATTTTACGTGCTAATGCACTTTCTCTTTTTCTTGATCCCATGATTATCTACCGCCTTTATTTTTGTTACCACCGTGACCTCTGAAAGATCTTGTCGGAGAAAATTCGCCTAATTTGTGTCCAACCATGTTTTCTGTAACATAAACAGGAATAAAAGATTTCCCATTGTGTACAGCGATAGTTTGACCTACAAAGTCTGGAGAAATCATAGATGCTCTAGACCAAGTTTTGATTACAGTCTTCTTACCAGACTCTACATTTGCCTGAACCTTCTTATCTAAAGTATGATGAATGAATGGTCCTTTTTTAAGTGATCTTGCCATAATTATTTTCTTTTAGATACGATGTAACGGTTAGACACTTTGTTTTTCTTTCTAGTTTTGTAACCTTTAGCCGGCATACCGTTTCTAGATCTTGGGTGACCTCCAGAAGAACGTCCTTCACCACCTCCCATTGGGTGATCAACCGGGTTCATTACTACTGGTCTTGTTCTTGGTCTTCTACCTAACCATCTGCTTCTACCAGCCTTACCTGATACAGTTAACTGATGATCTGAGTTAGAAACAGAGCCAACCATTGCGATACATTCTGTAAGAATCATTCTAGATTCACCAGAAGGTAACTTAACGATTGCATATTTTCCATCTCTAGAAGTTAATTGAGCTGAAGAACCAGCACTTCTTGCTAAGATCGCACCTTGACCAGGCTTCAATTCGATACAAGAGATTACAGTACCCAATGGAATATTTTTCAATTTCATTGCGTTACCTACATTTGGCTCTACATTCTCTCCAGAAACAATCTTCTGATCAACTTTGATCCCGTTTGGAGCGATGATATATCTTTTCTCTCCGTCTGCATACTCCACCAAAGCGATGAAAGCAGTTCTATTTGGATCGTACTCTACAGTTTTTACCGTAGCTTCAACATCGAATTTGTTTCTTTTGAAGTCGATAATTCTGTATTTCTTTTTGTGTCCACCGCCGGTGTAACGCATGGTCATTTTACCAGTTTGGTTACGTCCACCTGACTTTTTAATACCAACTGTTAGAGATTTCTCTGGTTTGTTGGTAGTAATTTCCTCAAAGTTATTAACAACTCTGAATCTCTGTCCCGGGGTGATAGGTTTTAATTTTCTAACAGACATTACTATTATTTATAATTAATTAATTTGTTGCGAAAATATCAATAACTTCTCCAGCAGCTAGTGTTACCACAGCTTTTTTCAATTTATTGGTCTTTCCAACTTGAAGTCCTTTTTTTGTATGTTTAGCAGAAACTTTAGGCGCATAAATCATCGTTCTAACGTCCGCTACTTTTACACCGTAAGCTGCTTCTACAGCACCTTTAATCTGGATCTTGTTTGCTTTTGGAGCAACCAAGAAAGAATAAGCACCTCTTAGATCTGTAAGATAGTTTGCTTTTTCTGAAATAATTGGTTTAATAATAAGTGACATTGATTTATTTCTTTAAGTTGTCCTGAAATTTTTCTACTGCACCTTCTAAGAAGATAATCTCACCTGCGTTGATCAAATCATAAGAAGAAATCTCGTTATAATTCAACACTCTTGTTTTAGGCAAGTTTCTTGAAGATAAATATACATTCTTGTTAGCCTCAGGAAGTACGAATAATGATTTCTTACCTGTAAGAGTCAAAGCATCCAACAAAGTGATGAATTCTTTGGTCTTAGGAGCATCAAAACTCAAGTTCTCTAAAACTTTGATACTGTTATCTCTCAATTTTTGAGACAAAACAGATTTTTTAGCCAATCTCTTAAGCGCTTTGTTCAATTTGAATCTGTAGTCTCTTGGCTTTGGACCAAAAACTCTACCTCCACCTTTGAAAGTTGGGGACTTGATATCACCATATCTCGCAGATCCTGAACCTTTTTGCTTTTTAAGCTTTCTTGTAGAAGCAGTAATTTCGCTTCTTTCTTTTGATTTATGAGTACCTTGACGCTGTGCAGCAAGATATTGCTTAACCTCTAAGTAAACCGCGTGCTGATTTGGCTCAATTCCGAAAACTGTTTCGTCAAGAGTTACTTTTCTTCCGGTTTCTTTTCCTGATGTATTTAATACTACTAGTTCCATTTCTTGATAATTACATAAGAATTTTTAGCTCCCGGAACAGCACCTTTTACTACTAAAAGATTTTGCTCTTCATCTACTTTTAACACTTGAAGGTTTTGAACAGTTACCTGCTTACCTCCCATTCTACCAGCCATTCTCATCCCTTTGAATACTCTCGAAGGATCCGATCCAGCACCGATAGAACCTGGAGCTCTAAGTCTGTTGTGCTGCCCGTGAGTTGCTTGCATTACACCTCCAAAACCGTGTCTTTTAACAACACCTTGGAAACCTTTACCTTTAGAAGTCCCTGTTACATCCACATATTCACCTTCTGCAAACATGTTAACTTCTACTAAATCTCCTGTTTTAACATCGTGTTCGAATGCATTTCTGAATTCTACTAACTTAGCTTTAGGAGCTGAACCAGCCTTTTTGAAATGACCAGCTAACGCTTTACCAACGTTCTTCTCACTCTTGTCATCGAAACCTAGTTGTACGGCAACATACCCGTCAACCTCTTCGGTTCTGACCTGTAAAACCGAGCATGGACCTGCTTGAATAACTGTACAAGGAATGTTTTTTCCTTCTTCGCTAAACAAAGATGTCATACCGATTTTTTTACCAATAATACCTGACATTATTTATATATATCTATTATATTTAAACTTAGCATTTTAGCGGGTTTCGTAATATTCTATGTCTGAAATAGGCATACTCCTTCCCTAAAATGAGTGTGCAAATTTATGAATATTTTTTATATTGACAAATAAATATTCAGAAATTATTTGATTTTTTGTGAGTTACGAGATTTTGGTAAAAAATTCTCTTTTTGACTAAGGTTAAAATGTCAGATTTATAATTCCGGATTTGCATCGTTGTATTTGCTATGGTGTTTTTTCTCCGCAGCATCTATAGAATAACATTTATGAATATTCTCTCTTTGCTTGGACAGCTCTGCAATTTTCACAAAATAAGCGTGTAGCTGATCCAACTCTTTTTCCGTCAGATCTTCTATATCTACCATTCTGTTGCTGGCCTGTTTACTCGCTGCGATGAGTTCATTCAGTTTTAATTGGATCGCTTTTCCATCTTTGTTCTGAGCTTTTTGGATTAAGAAAACCATCAGGAATGTAATAATCGTAGTTCCGGTATTGATTACCAGCTGCCAAGTTTCTGAATAATTGAAAACTGGACCACTTACTGCCCACAATAACACAATCAAAACAGCTCCTATAAAGGCGTATGAACTGCCAGTGAAATTAGTAGCCCAATTGGAAAATTTTTCGAAGAGATTTTTATTGTTCATTTTTTTTATTTTCAAAGTTAGACATTCGGGTGGATTATGAGATGGAATTTATTTTCCGGCTTTTACTTTTAATCTTTCATTTTAATTATTAATATTAGACTTCTTAATTATAAGTGTCTATGAAAAGTATTTTGCAGTGTCTGATTTGTATTTTGCTTCTGACCAATTGCAGTAAAACCAACAACAATCACGATTATGGTTTCTACTATTGGCGATCGACTTTTAATCTCAACAAAAAGGAACAGCAAACACTCAATAAATGTAAAGTGGAGAATCTCTACACAAGATTCTTTGATATTGTTAAACAGAATGACCAATTTTTAGAAGTTGGGATTATTAATATCAACAAAGAAATTTCGACTGACAAAAAAATCGTTCCCGTTATTTTCATCACAAATGAGACTTGGTTCAATATCAAACCAAATGATATCCGGTTTTTGGCTGATAAGATTAATGAACGTATTAATAAAATCCATTCAAATCATAAGCTTAATCTTGAAAACGAAATCCAAATCGACAGCGACTGGACAGCTTCTACAAAAAATGATTATTTTAAATTTCTGCAAACACTGAAACAAATTTCGAAGAAAAATATCACTTGCACGCTTCGGCTTCATCAGGTGAAAGATAAATTGCAAACCGGAATTCCGCCGGTTGATAAAATGTATCTAATGTGCTACGCCACGTCTTCGCCATTGGAAAATCAAATTGAAAACTCAATTCTGGATGTAAGAACTTTGAAGTCCTATCTGCGAAATCTGGAGGATTACCCTTTAAAACTGGATATCGCCTTGCCTATTTACTCTTGGGGAATCGTGACCAATCATCTTGGAAAGAAAAAGCTGATTAATGCATTAACGGCAGAGGAATTGATGCAAAATAAAAACTTCAAAACAATCAATAAAAATAACTTCGAAGTTTTGAAAGACGATTTCTATTTTGGACTTTATCTTAATAAAGGTTTCAAAATTAAAATCGAGGAGATTGCCGAAAAAGACATTATAGAAAGTCTTAATTTTATAGATGAAAAGCTAAACTATCCATTCCATATTATTTACTATCATTTAGACGAGCGATTCACCAAAAACTATAACACCCTTTTCCAATGAAAAAAATATTAATCACCGCTACCATATTTTTAGGATTCAACCAAAATTACAATGCTTGTGGCTGGTATGACCCAGATTATGATTATTTCAATCTGTTTGCGCAGGACATTATTCATAACAAAACCTATGAGCCTTTTCTTCTTACGTACAGCAGTCATTTTTACGGTTATAATTATGATGAAAAGCTTGACAAAAATGTTCCGGATGAGAATATAGAATCCTGGGTTATATATTTTGACAACAAATTGACTTATGACGAAACCAAAGCCCTTATCACAAAGGTCGATATCAAACATCTGAATAACCTAAAGAAAGGACAACTCACGCATCAGCTCTTCCAAAAACTGGGAAAAGGTTTTTATACCAAATATCAGGAAGCGATGGATTATCTGATTCAAGCGAAGTATATGGAACCTTACATGCGTATCAATTATGTTGAGAATCCTGATTCCTATTCTTACCGGACAAGCGATCCTAAAGACAAAAATGCGACTCAACTGAATTATGCTAAAACCAACGCAGCCTTAATTTCACTTTACAAAGCTGCTACCAATCCGGAAATCAAATTGAGATATGCGTACCAAATCGTTCGCTTTAATCATTACTCCAGAAAATACAAATCTGCTGTGGACGCTTTCCAAACTTACGTGGAACCATTGAAGCTGAAAAACCATATGTACTATTATGCACTCGACCAAAAAGCAGGTGCAGAACGCGGGCTGAACCAATTGGACAAAGCTAACTGGGATTTTTTCCAAGTGTTTAAGAATACGAAGAATAAGAAAGAAAGTGCTTACAACTCTATGTTTTTGGCGACAGATAAAGACTTCAACAAAATCTTAGCACAGGCCAAAACGCCGGAAGACAAGAATATGGCTTACTTTCTCCTGGCTTACAACTCTTTCAACAACCCAGTTCCGATTATGAATAAAATGATTGCGAACAACACAGAATCAGATATTTTGAAGGTTTTAACTGTGCGCGCTATTAATCAGCTGGAGAGGAATTATTTGGTGGTGAATCCTTACTGCAATGATGACCAATGCGAGCACTTCCGAAACAAAAGATTGCCCGTCTACGCGCCAGACAATTATTCGGAGGAAAGCAAAGACTTTGCTAAGGATTTGGAAGCAACCATCGTATCAGCCAAAAACAAACAAGGCAATGATGAGTTCTGGCAAATCTGCGAAGCTTATATTAAATTCCTGAATACCGATTACAAAGGAAGTCAAACCATCCTGTCTCAAATCAAAACCACAGACAAGCAATATCTGGCAGAAATAGATAAATTCAAAATGCTGAATGAAATTGTTTCTCAGCCAACCATCACACCGGCATTTGAAAATCTGATCATGAAAAAGTACGCCACCATTTTTGAGGAAAAAGTTCAAACCAAAAACTGGGAAACTATGCCGGCTACCAAAGATTTTGTGCTCGACATCTTGGCCAACCGCTACTTTATAGAAAAGCAGGATGCCAAATCTTTTCTGATGAACAACAGCCTTTCCGATCTGCAGTACAACCCGAACTCAGATTTGGTGAGAAAGGTAGAAGCTTTCTATAAGAAGTCTAACAAAACCGCTTTGGAAAATTACCTCGTGAAGAAAATGGAAGATGTAGCCGATCCGGAGTCTTTCTTCAATGTGATCTATGGCGACCGAGCGATGCGATTGGCGGATTTCCAAAAAGCACAGGAGTATTACCAGAAAGCCAAAAATTTCAAAGGTATCCCAAGACTGGTATATGAATGGAACAAAGATGGCACAAGCTATGTCCAGAAACCTATGACTTTTGAGAATGGTGTTTATAATGGTTTTAATAATATTTCGAGTCTCGTTTTCGGGTATAATGTTTGGGAGAGTTTCCAGAGTAAGCCAGAAGAATCTATGAAAGCAGAAGGTCTTTCCAACTTCCCATTCATTAAAAACAAAATGAACAAAGTAGAGTTGGCAGATGCTGTAATCCAACTTGAAAATATAGGAAAAGGGAATGACGACAAAGCCAGACTAGCGAATCAGTTGTTGGGGAATCTGCTTTACAATACTTCGGTTCTTGGTTATTTTCGTGAGTTGTTTGTAATGGATGTTGATAATTATAATGGTCCTAAGTTTGAGTTTGGGAACGAGCTGCAATCACCATTTTACCTTTATTACAAAAACTTCTCCCGCAGAAGTTATGTAGAAGCGGACAACTTTGACATCGCTATCAATTACTACAAAAAAGCACTGAACTTGTCAAAGGATAAAGAGAACCAAGCCAGAATCCTATTCCAGATGGCAAGCGCTGAGCAAGGCAAATATTACCAGTGGGCAGCCAACAATCCACTGAAGATAGAATACAACGATCCGAACTATGATGAAAAATACAAGCAAAAAGAATTGCTGTTCAACAAAACCAAGAATGATAAATACAGAACAGCGTTTGCTCAGTTGAAAGCCGACTATAGTCAGACCGCTACTTATAAAAATCTCCAAAGCAGTTGTCTGTATTTTGGGTATTATACCAAAAAGTAAGATTGATTTTGATTAATGAAAAAGCCGCCTCAGATTTTGAGGCGGCTTTTGGTTTAAATAAGATTGTGTTATATTATTGCTTAACGAATTTCGTTTTAACAACTGTTCCGTTATCATCGATATTGATGAAGTAAACACCTTTCGTCAATTGGTTTACTGATACTTTTCCTGTAGCCAAAGTTCCTCTGGAAACCACTTGTCCAGCAGCATTGAAAATCTCGTAAGATGAAGTTGAGGAAACGTTAGAAACATTCAAAACATCTTTTACCGGGTTAGGGTAAACTTGTACTGATTTTTTGTTTACATCATTAACAGCTAATTCAGTTTTAGTAATCGTAAAGTTTGCATCAGAAACATCAAAGAAAATATTACCGTTAGCTTTTACCATAATTCTTGCAGTAGTAGTATCTATATTCGGAAGGATTACAGATTCTGACCCATCATTAGGAACAGATGTTGCTAAAGCAGACCAAGTTGTACCGCCATCTGTAGAAATAAGGATATCAACATTAGCACAATTTACAGGAGCTGCAGTAGTAGATGCCACATCCCAAGTTACTGTTTGTGTGCTGGCACCAGCATAAGTTACTGCTGTGTTCGGAACTGTCACTTTAAACGGACCAGAAGCTGCATTAACAGTTACTTTCATATCATCATAAGCATTTGCTCCTCCACCAGTTTTATTATCTCTTACAGTTAATCTGAAATTAAGAGTTCTTGCTACATTTGGAAGATATTCTACGTTCAATTCTGTTCCAACTGTAAATAAACTTCCTGCTAAAACGGTAGTCATATTTGGGAAATATCTTGTTGGTGAAGTTGTTGGTAAGTAAGATCTGAAATTAACACCAGATGTCTTGGTTGCCGTTGGGTTAGCAGTAGTGGAGTTTTGAAGATCAAATTGTTCCCAGTCATAAGTAAGCGCATCGCCATTGGCATCTGTAGCAGAACCAGTCAATGCAAAAGGTGTACTCTTAGGAATAGTATAATCTGCACCTGCATTTGCAACAGGAGCCGCATTGCCTGTAGCCGTATTTACACCGCAATTGCCGGCTGTACTTTTCATATAATTTGTAATATCTCTAATAGATGCAGAGTGGAAATAAGCGTCAGAATGTGGCTGAACATCCTTACTTGTAATACCCGCATAGCCCATTATCGTAGAACCAGAACCTGGCTCCATCTGGGAAGGATTACCTTCCGCACCGTGAGTAAAGGTGTGCCATCCACCAAATTGATGTCCAATTTCGTGTGCAACATAATCAATATCAAAATTATCTCCAGATGGAGCACCAGAACCTGGAGAAGTAAATCCTTGCCCTTTGTGATCATACCATCCGTATGTAGAATTATATGTATTAGTACTATTACATACACATCCGATACATCCTGCTGATCCACCACCGCCAGAACGTCCAAATAAATGTCCTATATCATATTTTGCATCGCCGATCCCGTAGGTTGTGCCCATCAAAACAGCTTTTAATTCATCATTCCAAGCACCAGAAGCTCCAGTAGAGGCTGGTGAATATGGGTCTGTACTAGAATTAGTAAAGATAATATTTTCTTCCTCGGCAATTAGATTCATATGAATTGCAAACTCATTTTCAAAAACACCGTTTACACGGGTCATTGTTGTATTCATTCTAGCTAATGCGTTCGCAACAGATCCAGCCCAAGCGCCATATTCTCCTGTACAAGAAAGTGCTAGTCTATAAGTTCTCAATAATCCATCATCCGCACTTTTGCTATCTGCATTTTGAGAATTGCCTTTTACCGTATTTGGAAGTTTACATTCAAATTCTTTGGCTATACCTTTATCATCTGTTCTTTTGAAAACAACATATGAGGATAAATCTGTTGCATAAGGTTCTATGATATCCATAGTTTTATCACTATGCATTTCCATAGTAGACAATCCAAGAGGAGAAACACTGAAATAAATTTTAGAATTTCCAAATACACTTTCTCCAACATACGAACGAATATCCGTATATTTTGCCTGCAAAGCTGGTTCGAAATTCGACTTTTCATAGATTCTGAAATCTTCGAATTCGCCATTAGAGTCTGGGAAGCTCACAATAATTTTTGATTTTACATACTCCGTACTCTTGGGTGCACCTTGTAACGTATTTTTCAATGCTGTATAATCCAAAGCATACAAACTTGGATTTTTAAGAAACTGCTTACCTTCTTCAACAGCAGATTTGTTTGAAACAGTTGTTTTTTTCCACAACTTTCCAGTTTGCGCAACTCCAGCTAGGGAAACTGAAATCAACGCAAATGATAAAACTTTCTTCATATTTTTAAAATTAAGTCGACAAATGTAATATTTTATTATCAATATATTGTTAATTTTAAAATAACATTATAATTTTAACAAATTAATTTAATGTATCTATAAAATTATACTGTTTTGATAAAAATTCTAAATATAATTTTAAGTTTATTTTAAGGTATCATAATTTATTACTAACAAAAAATCCCTCTTCTTTCGAAAAGGGATTTATATCAATATGATAAGCCAAAAGGCTCGATTATCACACTTTAATTTCTACGTCAACTCCTGAAGGAAGTTCTAATTTCATTAGAGCATCAACAGTTTTAGAAGAAGAAGAGTAGATATCCATTAGTCTCTTGTGAGCTGATAATTGGAACTGCTCTCTTGCTTTCTTGTTTACGTGCGGAGATCTCAACACTGTGAAGATTCTCTTGTTCGTTGGCAATGGAATTGGACCGTTTACAACAGCACCGGTAGCCTTTACCGTTTTTACGATTTTCTCAGCAGACTTGTCTACCAAGTTATAATCGTAAGATTTAAGTTTTATTCTGATTCTTTGTGACATTTCTTGTACTTTAAAAATTAACCTTTTGCTTTAGCGATGATCTCGTCAGCAACGTTTTGAGGAGTAGCCTGGTATTTCTCTAATTCCATAGAAGAAGTAGCTCTTCCTGATGAAAGTGTTCTTAGAGTTGTAACATATCCAAACATTTCAGAAAGTGGAACTGAACCTTTAATTACAACAGCACCGTTCTTTTCTTCCTGACCACTGATCGTACCTCTTCTCTTGTTAAGGTCACCAATGATGTTACCCATATATTCTTCTGGAGTTACAACCTCCAATTTCATAATAGGCTCCATAATTACCGGCTTAGCAGCACGTCCCGCTTCTTTGAATCCTAATTTAGCAGCCATTTCGAAAGAAAGTGCATCAGAATCCACCGCGTGGAAAGATCCATCTTTAAGAGTAACTTTAATACCTTCAACTTCGAAACCAGCCAATGGACCGTTCTTCATTGCAGCTTTAAATCCTTTTTCAATTGCAGGAACAAATTCTCTAGGAACGTTACCACCTTTGATCTCATTGATGAATTCTAAACCAACTTTACCTTCGTCTGCAGGTCCTAGTTCAAATACGATATCAGCAAATTTACCTTTACCACCAGACTGCTTTTTGTAAACTTCTCTGTGGCTGGCAACTTTTGTTAAGTTTTCTTTGTACTCTACCTGAGGTTGTCCTTGGTTTACTTCAACCTTGAACTCTCTTTTCATACGGTCTACAATGATATCTAAGTGAAGCTCACCCATACCAGAGATGATCGTTTGTCCAGAAGCCTCGTCAGTTCTCACTGTAAACGTAGGATCTTCTTCAGCCAATTTAGCTAGAGCGTTACCCATTTTATCCTGGTCAGCCTTAGTTTTAGGCTCAACAGCGATACCAATTACCGGATCAGGGAAAACCATCGATTCAAGAACGATTGGGTTTTTCTCGTCACACATTGTATCACCAGTTTTGATAGACTTGAATCCTACAGCAGCACCAATATCACCAGCTTCAATATATTCTACCGGGTTTTGCTTGTTAGCGTGCATCTGATAGATTCTAGAGATTCTTTCTTTATCTCCTGAACGAGTGTTCAAGATATAAGAACCTGCATCTAGTCTTCCAGAGTAAGCTCTGAAGAATGCTAATCTTCCTACGAAAGGATCGGTAGCAATTTTAAATGCTAATGCTGCGAAAGGCTCATCTACAGATGGCTTTCTTGTAATTTCAGCATCAGTTCTTGGGTCAGTACCTTTGATATCATCTTTATCCAATGGAGAAGGCAAATATTTACATACTGCATCCAACATAAACTGTACTCCTTTGTTCTTGAATGAAGAACCACAAGTCATTGGGATAATAGATAAGTCGATAGTAGCAGCTCTCAATGCAGCATTGATTTCTTCTTCTGTAATTGAATCCGGATCTTCGAAGAATTTCTCCATCAAAGTTTCGTCATATTCAGAAACAGCTTCTACTAATTTCTCTCTGTATTCAAGAACTTCATCCTTCATATCTTCCGGAATTGGAACTACCTCGAAAGTAGCACCTTGTCCAGCTTCATCCCAGATGATCGCTCTGTTTTTAATTAAGTCAACTACACCTTTGAAATCCTCTTCAGCACCGATTGGTAAAACGATTGGAACTGCGTTTGATCCTAACATTTCTTTAACCTGGTTTACCACGTTAAGGAAGTCAGCACCTTGTCTGTCCATTTTGTTTACGAATCCCATTCTAGCAACTTTGTAGTTGTCAGCAAGTCTCCAGTTTGTTTCAGACTGAGGCTCTACTCCATCTACTGCAGAGAATAAGAATACCAATCCATCCAATACTCTCAAAGATCTGTTTACTTCTACAGTGAAGTCAACGTGTCCCGGTGTATCGATGATGTTGAAGTGGTAAGGTTTAGTTTCTGGAAGTGGTTTTCCCTGGTCTGTTGGGAAATTCCAAGAACAAGTAGTTGCAGCAGAAGTAATAGTAATACCTCTTTCTGCTTCCTGCTCCATCCAGTCCATTGTAGAAGCACCATCGTGAACTTCTCCAATCTTGTGGTTTACACCTGTATAGAATAAAATCCTTTCTGTAGTGGTAGTTTTACCTGCATCAATGTGAGCAGCAATACCAATATTTCTTGTAAATTTAAGATCTCTTCCCATTTCAGATTAGAATTTGAAGTGTGAGAAAGCCTTGTTAGCTTCCGCCATTTTGTGAGTATCAGATTTCTTTTTGAAAGCAGCACCTTCTTCTCTTGAAGCAGCTACTACTTCGTTAGCTAATTTCAAAGCCATAGACTTATCATTTCTAGCTTTAGAATATTTGATTAACCATTTCATAGCCATAGAAATTTTTCTATCAGCTCTGATTGGCATAGGAATCTGGAAGTTAGCTCCACCTACTCTTCTAGAACGTACTTCTACGTGAGGCATAACGTTTGTTAATGCATCTTTCCAGATTTCAAGGGCTGTTTTCTCAGTTTCTCCTTTTTTAGTTTCTACAATGTCTAATGCATCATAGAATATTTTGAATGCAATAGATTTTTTACCATCTAGCATCAAGTTGTTTACGAATCTTGTTACCAATTGATCATTAAACTTTGGATCTGGTAACAACGGTCTTTTTTTCGCTTTTGTCTTTCTCATTGTTTCTGTACCTTATTTAATGATTACTTTTTCTTACCTTTAGCTGGTGCAGCAGCTGCCTGACCTGGTTTTGGTCTCTTAGCCCCGTACTTAGATCTTCTTTGTGTTCTTCCGTTTACTCCAGCAGTATCCAACGCACCTCTTACGATGTGGTATCTAACTCCTGGTAAATCCTTAACTCTCCCTCCGCGTACCAATACTATCGAGTGCTCTTGAAGATTATGTCCTTCGCCCGGGATATAGGCGTTAACTTCTTTACCGTTTGAAAGTCTTACCCTTGCAACTTTTCTAAGTGCAGAGTTAGGTTTCTTAGGAGTGGTAGTATATACTCTCGTACATACACCTCGTCTTTGTGGACAAGAATCAAGGGCAGCCGATTTACTCTTCTTGGTAAGTGCGACTCTTCCTTTTCTAACTAATTGTTGAATAGTAGGCATTTAATTGCTTTTTATTTTAGGGTGCAAAAATATGAATAATTTTTTAATCCACAAGTAGTTATGGAAAATTAATTTATGATAGAATTTTCCAATATGATTGTTTACCACTTTTTATCAATATTATCTCATTGATATCGATTTTGGAAAGATTATTGATAATTACCGAAGCATAAAATCAAGAAATATCAATTTCAAATATATTCATTAATATAAATTATAAAAACTATGAAAAACGCAGTATTAATCGGACTAAAAGAAGCCGATTGTATCAAAATTGCAGACAAACTGAATGTCTTATTGGCGAACTATTCTGTTTTTTATCAGAATACCAGAGGTTCGCATTGGAATATCAAAGGAGAACAATTCTTCACGCTTCATCCAAAATTTGAAGAACTATACAATAGTTTGGTGCTGAAAATAGATGAGATTGCAGAAAGAATCTTGACCTTAGGCGCAACGCCAGCGCATAATTATTCTGATTATCTGAAAGTTTCTACCATAAAAGAAAGCAAAGAAGTCAGTGATGGAAATAAAAGCGTTGAAATTATTTTAAATTCTTTCAAAGTTGTGATTGATCTTCAAAGGGAACTTCTCGACATTACAGACGAAGCTGGAGACGAGGGAACGAACTCTCAAATGAGCGATTACATCACAGAACAGGAAAAAGAAGTTTGGATGTACAATTCTTACCTTGGAAAGTAATTTTGAAATTTAAATATAAAATCCAGCTTACGTAAGCTGGATTTTTTTATTTATAGATATAGTAATATTGAGTTACATTTTTATTGAGATTGAATTTCTGCAAATTCTTTCTTAAAATATTCGCATCATTTTTATTAAACGAATACCAAACCACTCGATTCTGAGCTGTACCTCTATTATTCTCAATTTTCCAAGAAGCAACAGGAATCCAGCTTTCAGGAACTTTATCAGGATACCAATTTGGATAAATTACTGCTACTTTATAATGGTTTTTAGAAATGTAATTGGATAAAAAGCGATCGTATTTTTCATTAAAATCAATTTCATTTAATTTTTTGTTTTCAACATAAAACTTAGCAACATCTGTAGATCCCAAACCTACAATATCTAATAACTGTACATTACCGAAATAGGCAATGGCCCCGATATCATTTGCAACAGCTTTCTGTCCTTTGTAAAATTGATTCAGAAATTTTCCCATTTCTACTTGCTGTTCTTCAACATTTTTGGAAGAAACTTTCAAAACAGGATGAGAATAGACCAACCGATAAATCCCAACCAAACAGAAAGCAACAAAAGAACCAACAAAAATCAAATTATTCAAATTTCTCTTATTAATCTTTAACTGTTTAAAATATTCGATAGCTAACGGAATCAAAATCATTACCAGCATTATCATCAAATAATTTTCATAGCGATACTTGATCATTGCAAAAAGACTTTGCAGAATAACAGTTCCGAAGACAATAAATAAGATTTTATTATTTCTAAAAAGAGTTTGAAAACCTTGTTTTTTGTAAGAATCAAAAAGAATAACAAGTGCACAAATAATTGGGAAAAGAAACAGCTTGTAAAAAGAAATATTAAGTAAAATACCTTTCTTGAATATTGCCCAGATGCTCATCAGCATATTACCTTCCGGATAACTTCCTTTGATAATGACAGAATTCGGGAAGAAAAAACCACCTTCGTGAATAGAAATTAATCCAAAAATCACAATTGGTAAAAATCCAACTACGAAGATTAGAAATCCTTCTTTGAATTTTCGATCAATTAATAAAATCAATCCTAAACAAAACACGAAAAACATACTTTCAAACCGAATCATTGATAGAAAGAAAATCACAATCAATAATTTAATAAAATCTAATCGTTTGAAACTGGACTCGATATTTTTCTTGATAAAATAAATGGCCAATACGGACAACAGCATATGAATCGTCTGCTCCATACCCAGAAGTACCATAATATATAATAAGGACACAGGTAAAAAAACAAGCAGACCTAACCTCAATTCTTTTTCAGAATAAAAATCTTTGAAAAATTTGTAAATCCAATACACTGTAAAATATCCGGCCGCGACATTTATTATCATTGGATAATATACATTGTCGCCAAAAATCTTGATTAATGAACTTAATATTAAAGTATAAAGAATGGAAGATGAACCACTATCAAAACTATTAAAATTGATTGACCAAAATCCCGATTCCCCAAATTTTCTAGCGATTGCTAAATGGATATAAGCATCATCAATAGGATAAATAAATTGGTTACCAAACAACTGAGAATAAGAATATAAAAAATAAAATCCTGTGATAATGGTGAACAGACCGATGTAATAGAATAGATATTTTTGCATAGTTTTCCAATTGCTGAGCGAAAATAATCATTAATTTTTTAAAAATCAGATTAACTAATTCTATTATCTCTTATATTTGCTCATTAATCTTATACACAATTGAAAAAAATTCTATTCTTTTTACTGATTTCCAATTCCTTGTTCTCACAATGGAGTATTTCCAATGCAGAACGCAGCGCATTGATCAGTATATACAACGCTACAGATGGTGAAAACTGGAACAGAACTTGGGATTTGGAAAAGGATCCACGCAACTGGTTTGGCATTTCTGTGAAAAATGGAGCCGTTACAGAACTTAATCTTACAGGCAATGCGCTTAAAGGTAATTTCCCATCCAATTTAACATCATTCCCGAAACTTACGAAGCTAGATCTTAGTAATAATCAACTCTTCGGCGACGTAGCTGCAGGGATTTCTTCCCTTACTTTGTTAACAAAATTGGATATTAGCAATAATAGATTGACCGGAGATCCAACCCAATCCTTAACAGGGCTTTTCAATGTAGATGATCTGGCTTTGGGAGGAAATTTATTTACGATTCCGGATGTTAATGGTTTGTTGCAAAACTTCAACAATATCAAAACGCTGAATATTTCCGATCTAGGATTAATTACCATTCCTGCAAAAATCACAGCTTTCACCAATCTTGAAACTTTGATTCTTGATAACAATCCAATTCCGGTTAATGCTTTTGGAAATATTGCAAATCATCCCAAATTGACAAATCTTTCTTTATCCGGATTACAATTAGCTCAAGTCCCTGCTCAAGTTTCTCAGTTGACACAGCTGACAAGCCTTAACTTAAGCAACAATAATATTACCGAGCAAAACTCTTCAGGTTTATCAACTTTAACAAATTTGGTTTGGTTATCTTTAGAAAACAATCAGTTAGCTCAGATTCCGTATCAGATTCCGCAACTTAAAAAATTGCAAACACTTAATCTTGGAAGAAACAAAATTTCTGGTGGTGTTTCTTTATTGACAGGCTTAACAAATCTTCAGCAATTATTCCTGAACAACAATTTGCTTTCTGGTAATTTCCCATCAGAATTTCTTGCGATGCCCAAATTATTGATGCTAAATCTTAACAGCAATCAGCTTTCAGGTGATCTCAACGACAGACTTCCTCCCATTACACACCTCAGCAATAATAGATTCAATAAGGCACAGCTTTCCAATTATATGGTTGATTATAATGTGCAAACCGATTTAGATTATTCGCCTCAGCGTTACGATGGTTTGAAAGAAGTTTTAGGCGTTATCGGCCAACCTGCGAAGTTAGATCAGTCCTTATCTGGTAGCGATTACACTTTTACCTGGTACAAAAATCTGGATCAAAAAACCAATACAACCACTGCGGATCTCAATTTCGCAAGTGTGGAAGAATCAGACTATGCCACTTACACTGCAGAGGCTTACACTTATTCTGTTTTGGACAATTCAGTGGTTTTCGATTTGTCGCTTTTCAGAGAGCCGATTTCTTTGGTTAAAGTCTTGGGCACAGAAGAATCTGCAAAATACTTCAACATCTACCCAAATCCGACTTCCGAATTCTTGAATATTGTAAGCACAAAATATGACATTCAGAAAGTTCATATTTACGATTTGAGTGGAAAACAAATGCTATCTGAATCCAAATCCAGAATCGACGTCTCCAAACTTCCAAGCGGCGTTTATATGCTGATTATCAAAACACAGGAAGGTAATAAAAACTTCAAGTTCATCAAACAATAATTTTTAGGAGCTTAATCCCGCTTTCCGCTCATACTCCTCGCGCAGCCACATCTCCCAAGGCTTGCTGTGGGGTAACCGCTGCAATCGGGGCTATAGAATTTTGTTTTCAATCACCTAAAAAAAACTTTCAAACCCTCCCACTCTCAACTCTCAAACTCTCACATTCCAAACATCCATATTCCCTTCTCATTGCCATTTCCCAAAAAATATTATCTTTGGAAACTATCGATTTAAGAAATGGAAAGCACAAAATATACACCTAAAAACAAAGTAAGAATCGTAACCGCAGCCTCGTTATTTGACGGTCACGATGCTGCAATCAATATCATGCGTCGTGTGATTCAGGGAACAGGATGCGAAGTTATCCACCTTGGACACGACAAATCTGCTGAAGAAGTGGTAAATACAGCTATTCAGGAAGATGCCAATGCGATTGCCCTAACTTCTTATCAAGGTGGTCACAACGAATATTTCAAATACATCTACGATCTTTTAAGAGAAAAAAACTCGCCGCAAATCAAAATCTTTGGTGGCGGCGGCGGTGTAATTCTACCTGAAGAGATCGAAGATATTATGGCTTACGGAATCGACAGAATTTATTCTCCGGACGATGGCCGTGAGCTTGGTTTACAAGGAATGATCGATGATTTAGTGAAAAGATCAGATTTCGCAACAGGAAAAGAAGTTACGGCAAACGATTTAGATTCAATTAGTTTTCAAAATTCTACAAGTATTGCTAAAATCATTTCTGCGGTTGAAAACTTTTCAGAAGAAAAACCTGAATTAGTTGCAGCAATCGATGAAAAATCAAAAGATTTAAACATTCCTATCATTGGTATTACAGGAACTGGTGGAGCGGGAAAATCTTCATTGACAGACGAATTGGTAAGACGTTTTATCCGTTCAAATCCTGATAAAAAAATTGCCATTATTTCAATAGACCCTTCGAAAAAGAAAACCGGAGGTGCACTTTTGGGAGACAGAATCCGTATGAATGCGATCAATGATCCGAGAGTATATATGCGTTCGATGGCGACAAGAGAAAACAACGTTTCGGTTTCTCCGTTCATTCATTCAGCTTTAAATGTGTTAAAATTGGCTCATCCTGATGTTATCATTTTAGAAACTTCAGGTATTGGACAATCAGGCTCGGAAGTTTCGGATTTTGCTGATGTTTCAATGTATGTGATGACTCCTGAATATGGAGCTTCAACACAGTTGGAAAAAATCGATATGCTGGATTATGCAGATTTGGTTGCTTTAAATAAATCTGATAAAAGAGGAGCTCTTGATGCGCTTCAGGCGGTAAGAAAACAGTTCCAGAGAAACCATTTGTTATGGGAACAGCCATTAGATGAAATGCCGGTTTATGCAACAAAAGCATCTCAGTTCAATGATCACGGAACTACAGAGCTATACAACAGACTAGTTTCTAAAGTCAACAATAAATTTGCTGGTTTAAATCTACAAGGTTTTGTTGAACAGGAAATTACAGACGAAGTAACGATCATTCCTCCAAAAAGAGTTCGTTACCTTTCTGAAATCGTTGAAAACAACAGACAATATGATGCCAACATTGAAAAGCAAGCTGAATTAGCCAGAACAATGTATCATATTGATGGTGTTAAAAAAATTATCTCCAATGAAGCTTTGGACGCTGAATATCAAAAAGCTGAAAAAGAACTTCAACAGGAAAATATCGACTTCCTAAAAACCTGGGATGATACGAAAAAAGCTTTCCACGAAGAGTTTTACTCCTATTTTGTAAGAGGAAAAGAAATTAAAGTGGAGACCTCAACAGAATCCTTATCCCATTTAAGAATTCCAAAAATTGCGTTACCAAAATACAACGATTGGGGTGATTTAATTAAATGGAAAGGTCAGGAAAATCTTCCCGGAGGATTCCCTTTCACAGCGGGAATTTATCCTTTCAAAAGAACCGGAGAAGATCCAACAAGAATGTTTGCCGGAGAAGGAGGCCCTGAAAGAACCAACAGAAGATTCCACTATGTTTCTGCGGAAATGCCTGCAAAGCGTTTGTCTACAGCATTTGACTCTGTAACTCTTTATGGGCAGGATCCGGCTTTACCACCAGATATTTATGGTAAAATCGGAAATGCGGGAGTTTCTATTGCAACTTTAGATGATGCTAAAAAACTATATTCAGGTTTTGATTTGGTGAATGCATTGACATCCGTTTCAATGACCATCAACGGTCCTGCTCCAATGTTGTTGGCTTTCTTTATGAATGCAGCGATCGACCAAAATGTTGAAAAATATATTGCTGAGAATAATCTTGAGGCTAAAGTTGAGGAAGTTTTAAAAGCAAAATTCGACGACAAAGGTTTAGCAAGACCGAAATATAACGGCGAATTGCCACCTTCCAATAATGGTTTAGGTTTAAAATTATTAGGAATTACAGGAGATGAAGTCATTCCTGCAGAAGCTTATGCTGAAATTAAAGCTAAAACGATCGCAACTGTTCGTGGAACTGTTCAGGCAGATATTTTAAAAGAAGACCAAGCTCAAAACACGTGTATTTTCTCTACTGAATTTGCCTTGAGATTGATGGGTGACGTTCAGGAATATTTCATCAAAGAAAAAGTAAGAAACTTCTACTCTGTTTCCATTTCAGGATATCACATTGCAGAAGCGGGTGCAAATCCGGTTTCGCAGTTGGCATTTACTTTGGCAAATGGTTTCACGTATGTTGAATATTACTTGTCAAGAGGAATGGACATCAATGATTTTGCACCGAATTTATCTTTCTTCTTCTCCAACGGTATCGACCCTGAATATTCAGTAATCGGGCGTGTGGCGAGAAGAATCTGGGCAAAAGCTATGAAGTTGAAATACGGCGCTGATGAAAGAAGCCAGATGTTGAAATATCACATTCAAACTTCAGGACGTTCACTTCACGCTCAGGAGATTGATTTTAATGACATTAGAACAACCCTTCAGGCGCTTTACGCAATTTACGATAACTGTAATTCATTGCACACCAATGCTTATGACGAGGCAATTACCACTCCGACTGAGCAGTCTGTTAGAAGAGCGATGGCGATTCAATTGATTATTAATAAAGAATTAGGTTTAGCGAAAAACGAAAATCCGCTTCAAGGTTCGTTTATTATTGAGGAATTGACGGATTTGGTGGAAGAAGCTGTTTATGCAGAATTCGACAGAATTACAGAAAGAGGTGGTGTTTTGGGAGCAATGGAAACGATGTACCAACGTTCAAAAATTCAGGAAGAATCAATGCATTACGAATGGTTGAAACACACTGGGGAATATCCGATCATCGGAGTAAATACTTTCTTAGGGAAAGACGGTTCGCCAACCGTTCGTCCGGGAGAAGTGATCCGTTCGACTGAGGAAGAAAAGCAATTCCAGATTGAAATGCTTCATAATTTCCAAAATTCTAATCAAGATAAATCTGCAGAAGCTCTGAAAACTTTACAACACGCAGCAATCAACCAACAAAACTTATTCGAAGTGATGATGGATGCCGTGAAATACTGTTCTCTTGGACAGATTACCAATGCTTTGTTTGAAGTGGGTGGTAAGTACAGAAGAAATATGTAGGCGAAGGTCGCCAGCCAGTTATTTAAAATTAAAATCTCAAGGAAATTCTTTGAGGTTTTTTATCTTTATCATCAAAATATAATTATGAAAACGCCACTTATATTGTTGTTTACTCTTATCGTTTGTTTTACGAAGGCTCAAAAAAACGAGGGGTGCAAAAGTTCTCAAAAAACAAAATATGAGGATAGCTTAAGAGATAAATGGAAAACCTATTCCTTTAAACCCATCTCTAAAGAAGATGCTTTAAAACCTCTTTTCGGTTATATTGAAATTGATTATGTTAATAAGCCTGCAAAATTCGAAGACATTGTTGATTCCTTGCATATACAAGTCAAACAAATATTAGCAGAAAAGAAAGTTGATGAAAACGATTTTGAAAAAGAGCTAATGATTCGGGATTCTTTAGGAAAAATTGAAGCTGCTAAAATAATCGGGAATATATCTAAACCATTTGTCATCAAAAGTGAAAAAAGAGCTAATAAATGGGCAATCCTTTTTGAAGACTTTAAATATGACGAAATGCTGGCCTTTGGTTCCGGATATTGGCTATCTCTTTCTGAAGATGATGGAAAGTCTTGGAAAAAATATTATACAGGATTAACCGGAGGTAAAAATTATTACTTCAAAAAAAATTCTAACCCTTCTCTTTGGCGCGATGACAATCATATTCAAATAGAAGCCGACATTGTTAGGATGACCGAAGAAAGAGCACATCCAATGCCACCACAATATGAAACAGTAAAGGACAATGCATTAATCGTTTTAAATATTGCTGACATTTCAAAAGATTCTGACGGAGATGGATTAACCGATATTGAGGAAAAAAATCTTTTCTTAAATCCTTTTTCAAAAGACACTGATGGTGATGGAATTGTAGACTCTGAGGATATGAATCCGAGATTTGCAAGTACTTCTAACGATTTTATAAAGCTTTATGAAGGAATCATGTTTGGGGAAAATGTACAATCTGACGGTAAACACCCATACGAAGACCGTACTATAGACCTAACAAATCCTTTGAAGAAAGATGAAAAATCCGAACTGCAACAAGATGAACTTCTAGAAGATTTTCATTTCTTGAATACGACGAAACTTCTAGTAACAAGCGACCCCAACCTTCAAAGAATCAATCCAAAGCATTATAAAATTATTATTTTGACGCCAAAAGAATTCGAGGAATATCAAAACCTGCATCATTCAGAACTTGAGAAGCTAAACTATTCTCCTCTATTCAAATGTGATAAGGACTCTAATTCATTTTTATTAGACTCCAGCGCATCTTATTCGGGACAAACATATAAGATACAAAGAACGAAAATAGGTTGGAAAATTATAACAATCTCAAGCTGGATTTCTTAATACCTAATCAATTTCTGAATTTATAATCGAGAAATATTCATTCTCAAAAATCCAACGGTTTACTTTTTGATTAGAACAAAAATCAAATCAGAAATAAACTATATGAAACTAAAATCTCCCGAACCATTTTGGCTCGTCAAGGATGGATTGAAAAATTCTTACCCTTCACTCCGAGAAAATATCGAAACCGAAATCCTCATCATCGGAGGTGGAATTACCGGTGCTCTTCTTGCCCATCAAATGATAAAAGACGGTTATAAAACTGTTCTAGTTGACCGTCGCGAAATCGGGAATGGAAGTACGAGCGCAACAACTTCTATGCTTCAATATGAGATTGATGTTCCGCTGTTTGAACTTTCAAAAATGATTGGACGAAAAGGTGCTGAAAAATCTTATTGGGCGTGTTATAATTCCATTGATGATTTGCAGAAAATCTCGAAAGAAGTCAAATCTGATTGCGGTTTCAAGAAAAAACAATCGCTTTATTTTGCTGCCTTCAAAAAAGATGTTGATGATTTAAAAAAGGAATTTGAAGCTAGAAAAGCAGCGAAGTTTCCTGTGAAATGGCTTTCTGCTAAAGAAGTTAGCAAAAAATTTAAAATCGAAAATACATTTGGCGGAATCATTTCTGAACAAGGCGGAAGCATTGATGCATTTTGCCTGGCTCACGACATTTTACATTACAATCACAGAAAAGGATTGCATATTTTCGATAAAACAGACATTATTAAATTCGATTACAAGAAAAATGGAGTTACCGCAACAACAGATTACGGAAACACCATCAAAGCCAACAAAGTGATTTTCTGCAATGGTTTCGAAAGTACAGAAATCATAAAAGACAAATTTGTCAATCTTCTTTCTACTTATGCCATTGTTGGTGAACAATGTGATAAAGAATACAACAAAGAACTCAACGGGTTACTGGTTTGGAACACAGCCAGCCCTTACATCTATATGCGTACAACTGATGACAACCGAATCTTGATTGGTGGCGAAGATGAAGAGTTTGTGGATGCACAAAAACGAGATTCTTTACTATTTGATAAAGAGCAAAAGCTGGTTAAAAAAATTAATAAATACCTTCCTAGAAATAACTTTAGAACCGATTTTGTTTGGGCTGGAACGTTTGGAGAAACCAAAGATGGATTGCCTTATATTGGACAACATCCGAATTTTCCAAGCGCCTATTTTGTATTAGGTTTTGGCGGTAATGGAATTACATTTTCGGTCATCGGGATGGCAATGGCTTCAGATTTTCTTAAAGGTAAAAAGAATGAATTGACAGAATATTTCAGGTTCAGACGATAATTGTCTTATGTCAATTTGAGATTTCATTTTTTGTTCTAAATTTGAAATAAAACTTCAGAAGATGAAATCACTATTTACCATTCTTTCCTTAATTCTATTTTCGTCATTCATCAATGCTCAAAATAAAGGATTTGACCAAAAATTGGCAGATTCTCTTGGTGCAGACCAATACGGGATGAAATCTTATTATCTCGTGATTCTCAAAAAAGGAAAAACGGAAATTACAGACAAAGCCAAGAAATCAGAATTGATGAAAGGTCATATGGACAACATCGGCAAATTGGCAAAAGATGGAAAATTGATCGTCGCTGGACCAATGTTGGAGAAAAATCCAAATGATTATAATGGGATTTTCATTTTGAATGCGAAAACTAAAGAAGAAGCTGAAAGTTTAGTTTTGACCGACCCATCTGTAAAGTCAGGAATTTTTGATGTTGAAATTTATAAATGGTATGGTTCTGCCGCGCTTCCACTCTATCTGAAATCTCACGACAAGGTAACCAAAGTTCATTTTTAAAATGAAAGCCTACAAAAACTTTGAGGATTACTTTTCTGATTTTAATTTAGAAATTATTGAGAAATTAGAGCGAATCAGAATTGAAATTAAGAATGAAATTCCGGAAGTTGAAGAATGCATCAAATATGCAATGCCGACTTTTACACTTAACAATAAGAACTTAGTTCATTTTGCGGCTTATAAAAATCATATTGGAATTTATCCCGGTCCGGAAGCGATTGTTATTTTTGAAAAACAATTGGAAAATTATAAGACTTCAAAAGGTGCTATTCAGATCCCATTGTCTTCAAAACTTCCTTTAGAATTAATCAAAAAAATTGCAGTTTATAGAAAATCCAAGATTCTCCAAGCACAAAAACCACTACAAAATAGTGGTTAATTGAAAATTTAGTTTCTATGGATTTTGATTTGATTTTTTTCTGTTGCGTTAATGATTTTTGAAATGTCATCCGGCGAAAATTTCCCTTTTACATCAACAAAAATACTTTCGTCATTATCATCATTAACAGTGATTATCATTCGCTTGATTAAGTCTTTTGACTGTTGTGCATTGATGCTAATAAGCTGACCTTGTTGTTTTACAGACATCCATTCTTCGTAATTATTCTTGGTGAGATATTTCTGAAATTCTGCCTTCACAGGTGTTTTGGAACTTTCAACAATCAGAACTTTCACATCACTGATTTTCTTTACCAAGTCTATGACTTCCTGACTTTCGCCATCTTCTCTCAAAGCATTCTTCACATAAGATTTAGCCAAAAAGGTAGGAACATTGATGCTGACAAAAGTTGAATTTTCTTTGAATCCCGGATTGTCAAAAAAATCGGTGTGAACTTTATTTTGAGAAACCATACACGACTGAAGAAAAAAACCGACAATCGTCAAAATAATGATGTATAAGAATCTAATCATAACTTTAGTTTTTAGTTGATTGAGTTAATAGTTGAGCCTGTTCTTTCGTTGGCAGATTTTGTCACTTTAGAAGGATTTCCTCTGTATTGTACAGACGCTGCGGATGTTGCACTAGCTGTTAAACTTTCGGTTGCATTGATTTTCACACTTGATCCGGAAGATGCATCTACAACAGCCGACTTGGTTACGAAGTCTCCTGCTGAGATAGAACTTCCACTGCTTGCGCTGTAAACTCCCGAATCTGCTTTTCCTGTTAATTTGATTGAGCTTCCGCTGCTAGCTTCCAAAGCTAGAGACTTAGTTTCAAGATTGAATTTCACACTTACTCCAGAAGAAACATCTATTGCTGTATTTGTAGAGATTTTAAAGTCTCCCGAAACCTGTGACCCAGATGAACAGCTTGCTGCAAAAGTAGTTTCACTAACAGGTGTAACCGCTTTGAAAGTGGAACCTGATTTAGTAATCAATTTTGATAATTTTGGTCCGGAAACAATCACTTTAAGGCTGTTGAAATTCAGATTCTTAACACCTTTGTTTCTAACAAAGATTTTCAAAACACCGTTTTCAACTTCTGTGATAACATATTGTTGTTTTTCAGGTTCTACTTTTACTACTACACTTTGCTTTGGACTTTGACTAAATTCTACATCAACACCAGATGAAGTTTCTATGCCGTTGAAAGCAGGAACATTTCTCTCGCTTCCAACATTTGACGCACCAGAATTATTTGTCGTTGTAAAAGTTGTTGTTCCTGAACCGTCAGTTATCGAATGAGTGGATGTGCTGGTCTGAGAAAATGTAGATGAATTAATGGTTTTTGCAGGATTAATAGAAGTTACATTTTGGCTCTCCTCCATCATTTTGCTCACATCATCCATAGAGATTTTTCCGTCCAGCATCATCAGAACAGAACTGTCTTCTGACATAATGTTAAGAATCAAATTATCCATAACATTCGCTGTGATATCCTGAGCCATAAATTTGATTTTAGCATCACGGTTGTTCACGGTCACCAGTTCCTCATACTTCATATTTTTAAGAGAATTGGAAATTTCTTTCTCTATTTTTTTCTCATCTATGAGAGGATTTTTTGATGTTTCCGGTTTTTCCAGAATCAGCATTTTCAGTCCATTAACCTTGGCAAGCAAAGGCTGTATTTTACCTAATTCTTCGTTATCGATTTTAAGGTTATTCAATAACTTGAACATAGGTTTTGCAATCTTGATAGAGGTCACACCTTCTGTGTCCTGATATTTATCAAAGAGCTTATTAAGTTCTTCTGTTTGTCCGAAAATGTTAGTGGACAGAAGAAATAATACGATGAATATTGATATTTTTTTCATAATTAATTTTATAAATTGTTGTCTAAGGTCTTATGCAATCGCCATTTCGTTAGTACTATTTCAGAAGATTCGTAGATAGCGATTTCATTTTGATTAATATTTAAAAATTAAGAATCCTGTAAAAATCCAATGATTGATTTTGGGCAGATTCTGCGTGATTTATGGTTTGGGTAACGTTACTTGCAAAATAATTAAAAGTATCCTCTGTTATAGCAATAGCTTCCTGCTCATTGTAGATTGGTTTTCCATTGATGATAACATAATTCGGATTGTAATCTGAATCTGAGTTTACTTGAGTTTGAACTTGAATATCAGTTTTAATTTGTTTTGGTTTATGAGAAGCGAATTGTGGTGTTGATTGCTGATTATCAATTGTATTTTTCTTCTCTATTTCTTGCTTTTCTGGCTGTGTATTTTTTTGAGCTAAAACTGGCTGTCGAGTCTGAGTTTCTTCAACTGGAGTAACTTTTGGAGCTTCAACTTTCTTAGGCTTTACATTATGATTAGCCACTTGTGGTGCTATATTCTCAGGATTATTGAACATCCAAAATCCACTGATTCCCATTAGCAGAACCAAACTTGCAGCCATCCAATATTGTGTGTAAGATCTTCTTTTTACAACCGGAAGTGCAACTATTTTTGGCTCTTCAGTTTTCTTCAGAAAATCCTCGAAGCTTATATCTAATTTATCCTGTTTCTCTTCATTCAGAAAAGAAAAATAAGGATTATCGCTTTCGTTTTTGAGAAACAGATGTTCTTCCGGCGTCAGCTCTTCGCCTTCGAAGAATCTAGATTCCCAATCCTTGTATCTGTCTGTTTTCATATTCATAAAGTTTGTTAATAGAATCTTTCACTTTTTGTCTGGCTCTCATCAGGTTTACGCGGACTGCGTTTTCCTCCATCTCCATAATTTCCGAAATCTCCGAAATCTCATATTCCTCGACATCTTTTAAGTGAATGACCATTTTTTGTTTCTCGGGCAGTTGGTTGATGAATCCCAAAATCTGCTCCCTCATATTATTGGTTTCTATCTGATAAAGCTCTGACTGATGTCTTGTCTGGCTTGCAAATCCGAGTTTAACTTCGTGATGTTTCAGTCGGTTCAGACATTCGTTTTTTACACTTCTCAAGGCAAAACTTTTTAGATTTTCTACAACCAACAGTTCATCTTTTTTTTGCCAGAACTTCATCATCAGATCCATTACAACATCTTCGGCTTCATCTGCGCTCATCAAGAACTTTTTCGCAAAACGATACATCTCATCCTTGAGAATATATACCGTTTGTTTAAAGTTGTCTTGAGTCATAGATTCAGTTTAATGTTTGAGGTTAAAAGTTTTTATTCTTGAAACCTTATCAATTCTTGGTTGTTTAAAAGTAAGACATTTGTCAATCAGAATTTATTACATCAAAAATAAAAAAAGAACTTTAATAATTATTAAAGTTCTGATAATCAATTTATTATTTTTTATAATATTTTTATATTTCTGTCGTTATGTTGCGTGGTTATTTATTCTCCAGCATTCACATTTGCAGAATCACTTTCCGTCGATGTACCTTTAGGATTCATTGTTTTGTTGAATTTCTCCATCTCGAAAGGGAAATTTTCAAATAACCCAGATAATGACAATGCGGAATAAACTCTTTGTGAGTACTTGTTTCCAATGGCGATAATCGTCACTTTTGATTTCAGAAGATGCGCAAAAACCGAATTGGTTCCGTGCCACCAACCATTGTGATAAGTCAGTTTTTCTCCGTTATCAAACTCCTTCATACGGAAACCGAGACCATAATTGTTGATTCCTTTTTTCTCGTTGCTGTAAGGTTCGAAGATTTTGTTGGCTAATTCCGGTTTCAAGAAATCTTTTGAAAATAGCGCAACTGAAAAATTCAATAAATCTTTTGGTGTTGTGTAAACGTTTTTATCGCCATAAATCAAGTCCAAATTTGCCAATGGATACAGTTTAAAACCGCTGTAGAACGATTGTGAAGCTGTAGGAATATCTTTTTTCTGGAATATAAAAGTATGATTCATTTTCAACGGTTTGAAAACAATCTCCTGCATTGCTTCCGGGAAAGGCGTTGCCGTCACTTTTTCTACAATTAGCGCAAGCAAAGCAAAGTTGGTATTGCAATACATAAAACCAGTGTTGGAAAGTCGTGCCAGCTCTGGTTTGTATTTAATCAGCATATCCAAAACATCCTGATTCGTAATGAAATCTTTTTTGAGCTCTTCCGGAGCAGGTTTGATGCCTTGGTCAAAATGTTCGTATTTTGGAAGTCCACTTCTCTGTGACAACAAACTGAAAACCGTAATATCTTTATAAGGAAACTTCGGAAAAAACTTAGTTATATCATCTTCCAATCTTAGCTTTCCTCCTTCAACCAGTTTCAAAACAGCCATTGCTGTCATTGTTTTGCTAACCGAAGCCACGTGCAGTGGTGTGTTTTCATCAATTGGCATTTGTTTATTTTCTCTGCCAAACCCTCTGTATTTTTCGAAGATAATTTTATCGCCTTTCGCAATAAGAATTCCGCCACTTAGGTCGCCTTGTTCCCAGACTTTCTGATAATAATTATGGATAAGTGGGAGAATTGTAGATTCGTTTTCTAAAGTAGATTCTGCAGGCGTAAATACTTTGGATAAATCAACATTGCTGTAATTGGGAAGTTTGGATTGGTAAATTTCTGCTGTTTCTTCTTTTTGTTTTTTGCAGGAAATGATGGTTGCAACTGCTAAACCGACTGTAATTATTTTTCTAAAATTCATTGTTCTCCAAACTTCGTTAAGGCTCGCAAGTTAACATAAAATGAGTCTTTAGAAGACACCAATTTTCTTAAGAATTGTTAAATGTGGAGAAATTTTTCGAGACTTAATTTTTAAAATTTGCAAGAATTTTATCAACAATTACCTGAGCCAATTTTTCTTTGCTCTGATGCGTCCAGCCGCCAATATGCGGGGTAACAATCACTTTTTCAGAGTCTAACAAATACTTCAAATCCTGATTTTCTGTTTCCAAGTTTTCAAAAGAAGACTTTTCATACTCCAAAACATCCAGACAAGCACCTAAAACCTTACCCGATTCAATGGCTTGTACTAAAGCTTTAGTTTTTAAATTTTTCCCACGAGCTGTATTGACGAAATAAAAATTCTTTTCCATTTTAGAAATAAAATCTTCATCAATCAAATAATTAGTTTCGTCCGTCAAAGGAATATGAAGACTTAAAATATCAGCTCTTTTTTGAAGTTCATTCAAAGAAACCTGCTTTGCAAATTCATCGGAAAGATTAGGCAAAATATCATAGAAAACAACCTCAACACCAAAACCTGAAAGTCTTTTCGCCGTGGCTTTTCCCATATTTCCGTAACCAATGATTCCGAATATTTTTCCTAGCAATTCATCACCACGATTCTCTTCGCGTTTCCAAATTCCGTTTTTGACTTCGTTGGAAGCGATGAATAATCGGTTCATTAGAATTAACAACATTCCAACAACGTGTTCAGCAACAGAATCTCGGTTTCCTTCCGGCGAATTAATCAACTTGATTCCCAAATTGTCAGCCGTTTCAATATCGATATTTTCCATTCCGGCTCCCACTCTGGCAATGAACTTAAGATGAGAAGCTTTGGTCAAAAAGTTCTTGTCCAATGGAATTCGGCTTCGGATGATAATTCCTTCATAATTCTGGATTTTTTCCATAACCTCATCATAACTGGAAGTATAATCTGCATCGAAAACAAAACCTTTCTCAGAAAGTTGTTGCTCTATCAATGGATGGTTGGTGTCTAATAATAAGATTCTCATAAATAATTATAAATGATAATTTATATTTGATAAACGATAAAAAAGAAACGGAAGAAAAAATCTTCCGTTATTAATTATATTTCGATTTCTCCTGCAAACAATTTTTTCAATTCTACAGAATCTGTTGGTTTCATTCTTCCGGAAAGAATCAGGGACAATTCTTTTCTTCTAAGTGCTGCATCAAAACGTTTCACCTCGTCTTCTGTTTCCGGCTCTATATTAGGAATCGGAATCGGGCGATTGAATTCGTCTACCGCAACAAAAGTATAAATCCCTTCGTTGGTATGAATTTTTGTCTGATTAATCGGGTCATCCAACCAAACATCCACGTAAACTTCCATCGATGTAGAAAATGCTCTGGAAACTTTGGATTCCAAAACTACAATTCCACCTTCAGGAATCGGATGATTAAAAGAAACGTGATTCACAGAAGCTGTTACAACTCTTCTTTCACAATGTCTTGTTGCTGATATAGAAGCCGCTCTGTCCATTCTTGACAATAGTTCGCCTCCGAAAAGATTTCTTAATGAATTGGTTTCGTTGGGTAAGACAATATTCGTCATTACCGTAAGGCTATCTATTGGTTTTTTGGATTTTTGCATTAGTTGTAGGTTTTATACTATCTATTTTAATTGAATCTTGTTTGGGAGCAGCCAAAACTTTTGGTTTCTCAGCTGTTTTGACATTTTTTTTTGTCGGAATATTTGATGATTTTCCGAATATTAATTCTTGGTCTCCAAAAAGAAATAATGCTGCCGCTCCAACAACAATTATACTTAGAAAAGTCCAGATGACACCCTTATTGAAACTGTAATCTTCTGTGAAATTATTTTTTGATTTTAAAGTTTTAAGATGTTGCAAATCCACTTTTTCAAAACCAAAAACATCGTCATCATTATCTGTTACTTTAACAACCTTGTTATCTTCGTTTAATTGATATTGTCCAAGATTTTCAAGATTCAGAACATTTTCTGTCTGTAATTTCTGAAACCACTTTGCTACTTCATTTTTAAGGTTCATCTGAACAATGAAAAGATTGGAGTTGGTTTCATCAGCAATATATTTTGCTAACTGATTGTCGTAACCAGACGGATTATACTCGAAAGTAACCGTTTCTTTCGGAGGAATAATAATAGAGTTTTCTGCATCAATTTTAGCAGATTCCTTGGTAAGTTCGAAAACACCAAATTCCGGAACTTCTGCCCTATTATGCTTCAGAAGATATTGATATAAAAGATATTCAAAATTCATCGCCACAAAACTACATAATTTTTGATGTTAAAGAAAATATAAAAGGTTGCTTTTACAGCAACCTTTTTGATTTGATATGAATTAATTAAAGTTAGTATGCAAATTTCACAACTTCTGAGATGTTGTTTCCAGAAATCGTTGCCAAAAACATTCCTTTTTGAGAAAGGCTCAAGTCAATTGGATTTCCATTTGCATTTACTTTTAAGGTCTTGACTACTTTTCCTCCAAAATCATAGATTGTAATATCCAGATTTCCTTTTACAGAAGTAAATAATTTCCCGGCTGCAACCTGCGATTTCGTTTTTCCATTAACATCCGAAACTGCCATTGTAGAGAGCGTTGTTGGTCCAACAACTGAAGAATCACCCGATTGTTTAGTTGCACCGTTCTGCTTATCTTTGAAAACAATTCCCACTTTCTGAACTGTTGTGCCGCCAGAGACAATATTATTGGTATTGGTAAATGTTTTTGTATTCAAATCAATAATACCAACATAAGCATTATCAGCTGCGCTCCAATTCATTGTAACATTAGAATTGTTCCAAGAATCATCGTAAGAGATATTTGCAGAATTATCAGCTTGGGTAATCCAAGTATGGACATAAAATGTTGGAACTTCAAACCCCGGATCATAAAATGAATAATCATTAGCTGCGCCATAAGTTAGTTTAAAAACGCCAGCGCTTACAACTTGGGTTGTTAATTGAGCTGATAAAGCCACACCTGCAAGCATAGCAAGTGCTAAAGAATAAAATTTTCTCATAAATGTTAATTTTTAAGGTCTATATAAATCATTCAAAACATTCCTCACAAAAATGTTTTGAAGTATCTGTAAATCTAATATTAATTTTAAGTTAACAGTGAAAAATTTACAATAAGACCTTAAAAATAACATAACTAATTAATAATCAGACTTAAAAATTTTATTTAAACTTCAAAGAAACCCCAAAAAGGAAGTTAATTCCGGCTTGCGAGAAGTAATATGGTCCACTAAAACCGTTGTTGACATACTTGGTATTAGTAAAATTATTTAATAAGAATCTAAAAGTCACTTCTTGTTTCTGCAATGGCAATTTGTAAGACATATTAAAATCCGGGACTAAGTAATCTTTCAATTGATTATCAGCAGTTTCAAGATTATCCAAATATTGTTTACCCACATATTGTGCTGTAACACCCAAATTGAAATTTTTAAATGGCGAATAAACCACATTTCCATTCGCAATGATATTAGGCGAAAAAGAAATATCAGAATCTTTCAAAACAACATCTGTGTCATTTTGAACCGAATTGATTTCCTTAATCTTATTCTGACTCAAAGATAGATTGGCTCCTAACTGAACTTTTTCTGAAAGTCTGCTTTGAGCGGATAATTCAATTCCTAATCTATAACTTTTGTCCACATTTTCACGAATAAACTCGCCTATATTGTTGATTCTACCAGATAAAACCAACTGATTTTGATAATCCATATAATAGGCATTAGCCGTCAACACAACCTTTCCAAATTGCTGTTCCCAACCTGCCTCAAAATCGTGTAAAGTTTCTTCTTTTGTACTCGGATTTGCAAAAAGATCATCTCGGTTTGGTTCACGATGTGCATTGGCGTAAGAAAGGAATACTTTCCCATTTTCGATATTATAATTAATCCCCACTTTCGGATTAAAGAATGTCCATTTCCTATCCAAATCCAAACCTTCCTTATCACCTTGAGTAATTACTTTTGTGTCATAATCAATGTTTCTTAATTGCAAATCTCCAAAGAATTCGAATTGATTTAACTTATAAATTGCTTTTGCAAATCCTGAAATTTCATTTTTCAAAGATCGGTTTCTATAATACTCAAACTCGATAATTTCCGGAATAAAAACGCCTGTTACATTTCCAAAGTGTTTTCCATAATATTGATTGGCAACCGCTCCAATATTCAAATCAAGATTCCCCAATTTTCCATACAAAGTAGAAATCACTCCATAAAAATCGTTATCCAACCATTTTTTTCTGATGAAATCGCCGTATTCTTCTTCAGTTCCATTCACCAATTGATTCGGCAAATTATATCGTGCAAAAGGATCGCCTTGTTTGTAATTTTCATAATAACCTTTTCCTTTGGTATAATGCGCTGTAGTTTCTAATTTCCAATTGTCTGAAAATCTTTGATTCCATAATAACTGATAATGATTTTGTCTGTAATTATCAGTCTCATTATCATAAAAATCTACGATATTTTCCCAATTTGCATCATAGATTGCTCCGGAATAATTGAACTTTGGATCAGTCTCCCAAGTTGCTCTATCAACACCATTCCAAGCTTGATAAGTTTTTTCTTTTCCTCCAAAAGCTAAAAACCTTAACTCCGTATTTTTCTCCTGAAACAAAGCAGAAAAATTATAAGAATGAAGATTGGAAGAAGCTCTGTCAATATACCCATCAGAATGGATATGCGTATATCGTCCCATCACAGACAAACGGTTCTTCCAGAATTTCCCCGAATTGATTTCTGCAGAATATTTGTAAGTATTGAATGAGCCATAAGAGTCATCCGTTTTTACAGAAAAAGCATCTTCCGGATCTTTGGAAATCACATTAACACTTGCTCCAAAAGCAGCTACTCCACTAGTTGAAGTCCCAACACCTCTCTGAATCACAATTTGCGATGCAGAGCTTGTCAAATCCGGAACGTTAACAAAGAAAGTCCCTTGAGATTCTGAATCGTTATAAGGCACACCATTCATCATCACATTGATGCTAGTTCCCGCTGTTCCTCTGATTCTAAAACCCGTATAACCAACACCATTTCCTGCATCGGAAGTTGAAATGACGGACATTTGATTTTTCAAAAGAATCGGCAAATCCTGGCCCAAATTTTTATCTGCCAAATCTTTTTGGACATTAATAATTGCTTTCGCAGTTGGAGTTCTTTTGGTAAATTCTACAGCCTGAATACTCGTAACTTGCGTAGAATCTGTAGTTTGAGAAAAATAAAATGGAGCAATGAACACTCCTAAAAAAATAAATCCTTTCATTCTTTTAAATTTAATTGTTAAAATTTATGAGAATAAAAGGGGCGATTATGGTTATAAATGATTTTTGATGATTGATAAATGATTTTTTATAACGTTATTATTAATCGCTCATCTTTTATCATTCATCATTTATAATGAATGTTTCCCTAAACAGCATTATCTGTTCTAGGTTCATTGGGTATAATCTCAGCTTGTTACAGCACCCCTTAAATTTCTGACTGCGAAATTAGAAAAATTTTAATTAATACGCGTGATTATTTTTATTGATGTAAAAATATTGATTTCCATCTTTGGAAACTTCAAACAGATTAGCCGTTTTCCAGCTTAGATTAGTTTTGATATCATCATAAACAAATGGGATAACCACTTGATTGTTTTTATTAATCACACCAAATTTATTATCCAAGACAGCTACAATCATTGGGTTTTCTTTATCACTATCTAAAACATACAACATCTGATACTGTGGATAGATTTCAAAATCTTTATAGTTTTTATAATCAACATTTTCTTTGCTAACCAAACCATAAAAACCATTCATTACAAAAGCTTTATATTTTGGAGACTCGTACGGCAAAGCGCATTTTCCCAAATCTTCATTTTTATAATGGTAAACTCGCGTTCCTTTTCTATCTATTCTGTAGGAAATTTGATTTTTCTCAACCGTTGCATAATCCGCAGAACCATAAATTCTAACTTTTTTATTGGGAGAATTTAGCAAGTTACAATCTTCGGAAAAGAACATTGCGATGTGATATTCGGCTGGTATTACTACTTTACCAGATTGGTTGACGTAACCTGTTTTCTGATTGATTGTCTGAGGAATAAGCGCAGGAATTGCTGTATCCTTCATTTGAGAATATGTCGCAAGAAAGAAGCCTGTGAGACATAAGCTTAATAATTTTTTCATCGTTGGTTTGTGTGTTAGAAACTTTCGAAAATACCTTTATAATAATCGGTATTTCTGAATAGCGAAAATAATAAAACTATTATTAAAACGACTAAAAAAAACAATTTACTTTTCAAAAAACGATAAGTCCAGCTTGTTTTAGTATAAGTTTTAGAAAATCTTAACACAAATAATAATATCACGAAAGGAATTGCTATCACAAATAAAGGATTATATCGAAAGGCTTTTGAAAATCTGAAATGGAGTAATTCGTGAAAAGCCCTTTGCACCCCACAACCTGCACACTCATATCCCGTTAATTCTTTTAGCGGACATTTTAAAAAATACGGATTTGTTGACGGATCGAAGAAAAAATAAATGGAAATCAAAATCAGGAAAAAGACAAAAACGCCTATCTCTTTTTTTTTACATTTAATTAATTGACTGATTTTCAAAACAATGCAATTTCACCTATTTCTGATCCCAAAATAAAAATTATTATGATAAAAATATAAATAATAGACAAAAGACATCTAATTTATTTTTAATCTAAATTATTCTATTCTTAAAAAAGCACAGAATTTCGTAAATTTGGGCGAATTTAATAAGAAATTAAATTTCATCGATAGAATCAGGAATTTATTTAAATAAAAATCTGAAAACTATCTCACTACACATAGATTTTGTTTCTATATGAGTCTTTCAATAGTAACAAATCTTCTAAATTAAAGAATGAAAAGACTTCTATTATTATGAATTATCAGGATTACATCCAAGAGATTGAAGAAAGAAAAAGCCAAGGGCTTCATCCAAAGCCGATTGATAGCGCTGATTTATTGAGCGAGATCATCTCACAAATCAAAGACACAAATAATGAATACAGAGCAGACTCTCTTAAGTTTTTTATTTATAACACTTTACCGGGTACCACAAGTGCTGCTGGTGTAAAAGCTAAGTTTTTAAAAGAAATTATCTTAGGCGAATCTGCCGTAGAAGAAATCACGCCATCTTACGCATTCGAGTTATTGTCTCATATGAAAGGAGGCCCGTCAATCGGAGTTTTGCTTGATTTGGCTTTAGGAAATGATGAAGCTACAGCAAAACAGGCTGCTGAAGTTCTTAAAACTCAGGTTTACTTGTATGACGCTGATACAGCACGTTTAAAAGAAGCTTACGAATTAGGAAGCAAAATCGCTAAAGATATTTTGGAAAGTTATGCCAAAGCAGAATTTTTCACTAAGCTTCCTGAAGTTCCAGAAGAAATTAAAGTGGTGACTTACATCGCTGCAGAAGGTGATATTTCAACAGATTTATTATCTCCGGGAAATCAGGCACACTCTCGTTCAGACCGTGAATTGCACGGAAAATGTATGATGTCTCCTGCTCAACAGGAAGAAATAAAGGCTTTACAGGCTCAACACCCTGATGCAAGCGTAATGCTGATCGCAGAAAAAGGAACAATGGGAGTTGGTTCTTCCCGTATGTCGGGGGTAAACAACGTTGCACTTTGGACAGGTAAACAGGCAAGTCCTTATGTACCTTTCGTAAACATTGCTCCAATCGTAGCTGGGACAAACGGTATTTCTCCGATCTTCTTAACAACAGTTGACGTAACCGGAGGTATCGGAATCGACCTTCAAAACTGGGTGAAAAAAACCGACGAGAACGGACATCCTGTTCGTAATGAAAATGGAGATATTGTTTTGGAAGAAAAATATTCTGTTGCTACAGGAACTGTTCTTACCATCAATACGAAAGAGAAAAAATTATACAACGGAGAAACTGAATTGAAAGATATTTCAAAATCATTTACTCCACAAAAATTAGAATTTATCAGAGCGGGTGGTTCTTATGCCATCGTTTTTGGTAAAAAAATCCAGACGTTTGCTGCTAAAACTTTAGGAATTACTCCTCCAACGGTTTTCGCGCCTTCTAAAGAAATTTCTATTGAAGGACAAGGTTTGACTGCGGTTGAAAAAATCTTCAACAGAAATGCAGTGGGTGTTACTGAAGGTAAATTATTACACGCTGGTTCTGATGTTAGAGTTGAAGTTAATATCGTTGGATCTCAGGATACGACTGGTTTAATGACTGCTCAGGAATTGGAATCGATGGCTGCAACGGTAATTTCTCCCATCGTAGACGGAGCTTATCAGTCAGGATGTCATACGGCTTCGGTTTGGGATAAAAAAGCTCAGGCTAATATTCCTAAATTAATGAAATTTATGAACGATTTCGGGGTAATCACAGCTCGTGACCCGAAAGGTGAATATCACGCAATGACAGACGTTATTCACAAAGTTCTTAACGATATTACGGTTGACGAATGGGCCATCATCATCGGAGGTGACTCTCACACAAGAATGTCTAAAGGGGTTGCTTTCGGAGCTGATTCAGGAACAGTAGCTTTGGCTTTGGCAACAGGTGAAGCATCAATGCCGATTCCTGAATCTGTAAAAGTGACTTTCAAAGGCGAAATGAAGGAGCATATGGATTTCCGTGATGTGGTTCACGCAACTCAGGCTCAGATGTTGAAGCAATTCGACGGAGAAAACGTTTTCCAAGGAAGAATTATTGAGGTTCACATCGGAACTCTTCCGGCTGACCAGGCATTTACATTCACAGACTGGACTGCAGAAATGAAAGCTAAAGCTTCTATCTGTATTTCTGAAGACGATACTTTGATCCAATCATTGGAAATTGCGAAAAGCAGAATCCAGATTATGATTGACAAAGGAATGGATAACAAAAACCACGTTCTTCAAGGTTTAATTAACAAAGCAAACAAGAGAATCGAGGAAATCAGAACTGGTGACAAACCTGCCTTGACTCCGGATGCTAATGCAAAATATTATGCTGAAGTTGTTGTAGACCTTGACGTAATCGTTGAGCCAATGATTGCTGACCCGGATGTAAACAACGAAGATGTTTCTAAAAGATATACGCACGATACCATCAGAGACCTTACTTTCTACGGAGGTGAGAAAAAAGTTGACCTTGGTTTCGTAGGTTCTTGTATGGTTCACAAAGGTGACTTGAAGATTGTTTCTCAGATGTTGAGAAATCTTGAAAAACAAAATGGTAAAGTAGAATTCCAGGCTCCATTAGTAGTTGCGGCTCCAACTTATAATATCATTGACGAATTAAAGGCTGAAGGCGATTGGGAATTATTAGAGAAATATTCAGGTTTTGAATTCAACGATGCTGCTCCGAAAGGCGAAGCCCGTACACAGTATGAAAATATGATGTACCTTGAGCGTCCTGGTTGTAACCTTTGTATGGGAAATCAGGAAAAAGCTGAAAAAGGAGATACTGTTTTGGCAACTTCTACCCGTCTATTCCAGGGAAGAGTTGTTGAAGATTCTGAACGTAAAAAAGGAGAATCTCTACTGGCTTCGACTCCGGTAGTTGTTTTATCAGCGATCAAAGGAAGAATCCCAAGTATCGAAGAATACAAAGAAGCTGTGGAAGGAATTGATTTAACGACTTTCGTTCCATCGATTAAAGAATTGGTAACTGTTGGTCATTAATCGATTTTGAATTAAAGTCGAAAGACTTTTTAGATATTAAATGGAAGATTTCTTTTGAAGTCTTCCATTTTTTGTTTAGAATCTTTCCATTTAAGACTTTTTAAAATTATTTTAACCTATGTCAATGATAAGATTTTCATTTTTTGCTTAACTTGATAGACATAAAACATTGTGATTATTCAACTTATTAATCCTCTTTTAAAAGCTATAGGAATAGTATTTGATAAATCATTACAGTAAAATTCTCAACTTCAAGCCTTGAATTTTGGGAATTAATTTAACAATAAAAATAAAATCGAGATATGACTTTTGACTTGGATATGATCAAAAAAGTTTATTCTGATTTCGAAACCAGAGTAAACGAAGCAAGAGCTTTTATGGGAAGACCTCTTACTTATTCAGAAAAAATTCTTTGCGCTCACCTTTTTCCATCACAGGTAAAAGAAGCATTTAAAAGAGGAGAATCTTATGTAGATTTTGCTCCGGATAGAGTGGCAATGCAGGATGCGACGGCGCAGATGGCTCTTTTACAATTTATGCAGGCTGGAAAGAAAAAAGTCGCTGTTCCATCAACGGTTCACGCCGATCACTTGATCCAGGCAAGAGTGGGTGCAGCCAAAGATTTGATCGAAGCTGAAAACAAAAATAATGAGGTTTATCAATTCCTACAGTCAGTTTCTAATAAATACGGAATTGGGTTCTGGAAAGCTGGTGCTGGTATCATCCACCAAGTAGTTTTAGAAAATTACGCTTTTCCTGGCGGAATGATGATTGGAACCGACTCTCACACTGTAAATGCCGGCGGACTTGGAATGGTCGCTATCGGAGTTGGTGGTGCTGATGCAGTTGACGTAATGGCTGGAATGGCTTGGGAACTTAAATTCCCTAAAATGATTGGTGTTAAATTAACAGGAAAATTAAATGGTTGGACTGCTCCAAAAGATATTATTTTAAAAGTGGCCGGAATTCTAACCGTGAAAGGCGGAACGGGTGCTATTGTGGAGTATTTTGGAGAAGGTGCAAATTCTCTTTCTTGTACAGGAAAAGGTACAATTTGTAATATGGGTGCGGAAATCGGAGCGACAACTTCCATTTTTGAATACGACCAAAATATGAGCAAATATCTCCGTTCAACTGATAGAGAAGATTTGGCTGATGCGGCTGATGCAATTGCTCATGTGCTGAAAGCAGATCCAGAAGTTCACGCCAATCCGGAAAAATATTATGATGAAGTGATTGAGATCAATCTTGACACTTTAGAGCCTTATCTCAACGGACCTTTCACTCCGGATTTGGCAACACCAATCTCGCAAATGAAAGAAATTGCTGAAAAAAATGGTTGGCCAACAAAAATCGAAGTGGGATTGATTGGTTCTTGTACTAACTCATCCTATGAAGATATCGCAAGAGCAGCTTCTGTGGCAAAACAAGCTAAAGAAAAAAATCTTGAAGTAAAAGCTGAATATACAATCACTCCAGGTTCAGAGCAAGTTAGATTTACGGTAGAAAGAGACGGTTTCCTGAAAACTTTTGACGAAATCGGCGGTAAAGTTTTTGCTAATGCTTGCGGACCTTGTATCGGACAATGGGCTCGTGAAGGGGCTGAGAAACAGGAAAAAAACACAATTGTTCACTCTTTCAACAGAAACTTCTCAAAAAGAGCGGACGGCAATCCGAACACTTATGCTTTCGTAGGTTCACCGGAATTGGTAACTGCGATGGCAATTGCAGGAGATTTGAGATTCAATCCTTTGACAGATAAATTAAAAAATAAAGACGGTGTCGAAGTGATGCTAGATCAGCCAAGCGGAGATGATCTTCCAAGATTAGGATTTGATGTAGAAGATCCTGGTTACATTGCTCCTGCAGAAGATGGTTCTAATGTAGAGGTAATCGTATCTCCAACTTCAGACAGACTTCAGTTATTAGAAGAATTCCCAGCTTGGGATGGACAAAATATCACAGGCGCAAGATTACTCATCAAAGCTTATGGAAAATGTACCACCGATCACATCTCTATGGCCGGGCCCTGGTTGAAATACAGAGGTCATCTTGACAACATTTCCAATAATATGTTAATTGGTGCTGTGAACGCCTTCAATATGGAAACCAACAATGTTAAGAACGAATTGGATGGCCAGTACAAACCAGTTCCTGATTCTGCAAGACAATATAAAGCTGCAGAAATTCCAACGATTGTTGTCGGTGACGAGAATTATGGTGAAGGTTCTTCCAGAGAACACGCGGCAATGGAACCAAGACATCTTGGTGTGAGAGCTGTTCTGGTAAAATCTTTTGCCAGAATCCACGAAACCAATCTTAAGAAACAAGGAATGCTTGGATTAACCTTTGCAGACAAAGAAGATTATGATAAAATCCAGGAAGATGATACAATTAATTTCTTAGATTTAGATCAATTTGCGCCAGGTAAACAACTGACTTTGGAGTTTGTTCACGCTGATGGAACTAAGGACATTGTTAAAACGAACCATACTTATAATGCCGGACAAATTGCATGGTTCAAAGCTGGTTCTGCCCTTAATCTTATTAAAGCAATGGAAAAAGAAAGTTAAAAAAACTTTACTTTACAGATATAAAAAAGTCTCACAATTTGCGAGACTTTTTATTTTATACTTTACTTTCTTCTGTTCGAGGTTCTTCTGGTCTGCAGAATTTGGATTCGAATCTCTGTTTCCACATCTCTTTAAACTTTTCACGCTCTTCTTCGCTGCCACAGAATTGGGTTTCGAATTTCTGCTTCCAGCTTTCTTTCATAGCATCTTGCCCGTCAAAGTGATGTCGACTCCCGAATTTTTTCTTTCCGTTAAATCCTCCGAATAAAATCTTTGATAAGACCAAAATTCCCAGAGATTGCCAATAATTAATCGCTTTCACGCCTAAAATGTCAGGCAAAAGGATGTTCCAAAGCCATTGGAAAAACCAAACAAACAAACCTATCGCTGCAATAATGCAAGGAATAGCTAACCAAAATTTCTTTTTATTTCTGTTCATCTCTTTAATATTAATCGTTCAAATCATCATAAAGACTTTGCAATCTTTTGCGCAGATGTTTTACTGCGTATGATTTTCTACTAATGATTGTTTTTATGTTTTCGCCTTCTTCGTCAGCAATTTCTTGTAGCGTTTTATCTTCCAATTCATTTTGGATATAAACCCGTTTTTGTTTTTCCGGTAGTTCGTCCAAAGCTTTCATCAACTCATTCCAGAACATCTCTTTGAAAACACCTAGTTCCGGACTATTACTATCATCAGCCAAAAGAATATCTTTTACATTCAGTTCGCCATCCTCATCCTGATAGACAAAATCTTCAAGAGATTCGCTTTTCTTTTTTCTGTAGCTGTCGATGATTTTGTTTCTGGTAACCGAATACAACCAGGCACCAACATTTTCCAACTCGTTCAAGTTAGTCAATCGGCTGGTCTGAAACCAAACTTCCTGCAGAATATCTTCCGCATCTTCTGTCTTTGCCACTTTAGAGTTAATAAAGCGCAAGAGCTGGGAACCGTAATTTTTTACGACTTCCGTAATCGATGCAGATTTTTTTTCGGCCATTTGCTGTAAAGATAGCGACTCCATATGAATATGACGACGCTGATTTTTTTTTACTTTAAAAATTTTTATTTTTTTCTAAAGTATCATTAAAATATTGAATTACATGCAGCCCGGCTTGAGCGGAAATCCTTTTTATTTTTTTGAAAAAAAATAAAAAGATTGACTTCGTCGAACCACTCCGTTAGGTTTGGGAGCGAAAGATGGAAATAGCTGCCCAAATAAATTACATCAAAGGCAACCTCATCAATTCGTGTTTTCCGAAGATGATGGAATTGGCTGGAACGTTTCTGGAAATAACGCAATTTGCACCAATAATACAGTTATCGCCAATTGTTACGCCTTTGAGAACAGTAACATTACTATAGATTTTCACATTTTTACCAATGATGATTGGTGCTGTATTGAATTTGTTTTTGTGCCAAACGTATTCTGGTTTTGTATCGAAAGCGTGGTCGTGATCATAGAATTTGCAGCCTTCAGCAATACATGTATCATCGCCCAATTCTATTTTATCTAGACAATTGATGGAAATATAATGACTGAGATCTACATTATTTCCGAAAATCAATGTTCCTCCGTTTCTTATTCTAATGGCATTATGATCTCTCCAAATAACATTTGTTCCAATCTTGAATTTGGCATTATCATCCAGCTCAAAAGTAGTCGCCTTTCCTATTTTAAGATCTGAATGAAGCGTGACTCCGGAATGCGAGTTTAGAATACTGTAGGAATATAGCTTCTCGATTTTCGCAATCGTTTTTGGAATGATATTCAATGCTTTATATATTAAATTGATCATCGTTTTGTGTTTTTATAATGTTCCGGAATCTACAAAAATTTCTTGTCCAGTAATCGATTTTGCTTTTTCACTTGCTAGAAACAAAACGGTTTCTGCCACAGACTGCATATCGGTTTCTTTTTTCAATGCGGTTCTTTTGAAGATTCTATTTTTGTGATCCTGAGTCAGTTTGGCATTCATTGCGGTTTCCATATAACCAGGAACAACGATGTTGGAACGGATCCCTCGTTCGCCCCATTCTCTGGAAATATTTTTGGAAAAAGACTGCAAAGCACCCTTGGAAGCCGCATACATTGACAAACCTTTGTAACCTGTATGCGCACTGATCGAAGAAATATGAATGATGCTCCCGGAAACCCGGTTATAAATCATATTTCTGATGGCATATTTTGTCAAAAACATTGGCGAATACAAGTTGACATCGAACATTGTTTTCAAATCTTCGTAATTAAGATTCGTAACAATATCATCATAAGCCATCGCTGCATTGTTAATTAATACGTGAATTGGAATTTGATTTTTGACAAAATCTTTGAAAACTTCTTGTTGGATGTTCTCCGGATTGGATAAATCGAATGTCTTGAAGAAAAAGTTCTCCGGATAGTGTTTTTCAAGATCTTTTAATTCTTCAGATTCGGTTCTGCTGATGCCATAAACCGTATGTCCGTTTTCCAGAAACAATCTGCTGATTTCTAAACCGACACCTCTGGAAACTCCCGTTATCAATGCGTTCATACTATTTTCTTTTTTCCGGTTCTGGTTAATTCTATTTTATCAACAAAAGTTATTTTCCTGGGAATTTTGAAATTTTGAATCTTTCCGTTCAAGAAAAATCTCACCTCTTCTTCCTTCAATTCGGTATTTGGGTGCAGTTCGATTTCGCAACAAATGATATTTCCTAAAACAGCATTGGCTTTTCCATAAACTCTTACATTTCGGATATTGGAATGTTGGGTTAATTCATCTTCAACTTCGTAAGGATTCACTTTGTAACCGCCGACATTGATTAATTCATTTTTTCTGGATGTGAATCGGAATCTCCTTTGCTCATCATCAATCCACTCGATCAAATCGCCAGTGGCATAGAAATCATCAATCAAATTTAGTTGTGTTGTTTTTCCAAATAAATCTTTATGAATATATAATTCATCATCAACTACTTTTATCAATCTAATGTGTTTTTCCGGAACAAAAAACTCATCATTCTGAGAAGAGAACAAAGGTCCTGTTTCCGTAGAACCATAAACATTGTTGATTCTTGCATTAGTAAAAGCTTTTTCTATTTCCGAAATCAAATAAGCATCAGATTTTTCGCCACCAACAGTAATTTTCTTGACTGAATCAAAAGATTCTTTCAATGGCAAAAGCAATCGATAAAAAGTTGGTGTGGATGAAAGATTCGTGATGCTGTATTTTTTGATCGAATCAATTATAAAATCTTTTGGTGCCAGAAAAACATTAACCAAAAGATTTTGATTCAATATTGCTTGAAAGAAAACTTGTACACCCGCAACGTGAGTCGGATTAAATGCAAACCCCCAAACATCATCTTTTCTTTCATCAGAAACGTTAATCTTTCTGATCAGATTTTTTAAGGGATGCGTGAATTTTCTTGTAAAGCCAGTCGTTCCCGAAGTAAACAATGTGATCTCTGACTGAGAATTTTTAATCGAATTAATCAATTCTTCAACTGACGAGAATTTTTTCGGGTTCTCGATTTTGATTAATTGATTAATCTTTAAATCGTTTGACTGGATCTCTTTTTCAGAAATATCAGAATCCATCAACGCAATATTTTTCTCATTGACCAATGCAAAAATCCAATTGAGAAAAAAAGACTTCAAATCCGGGTAAATGTAGCAATCTGTGTATGAATCAGAAGTGTTGACTTCTGTCAGAATTTCCTCGTAAGACAAAGAAAAATTCTGATCTATTAAGAAAAACATTGAAGTTTTGTATAGATTTCGTTGATTGTATTGACCAAACCATCTTCAAAGATGTCAACCCCGAATTCTTCTTCAATTTTTACAGTAAGTTCAGCAAGATCAAAAGAATCGAAATTAAGATTTTCTCTAAGGGTCTGTTCCGGAGTAATTTCCAGAACGGGTTCTTCGAATTTATTCTTTTTGATGGAGTTGATAATTGTCAATAATTTTTCTTGCATCGTTATGTGTTTCTTGCAAAATTAACAATATTTCTGTTTTGTTTACAATTGGAAGAGAAGAAATTTAGAATATTATGGATATAAACTATTATTTTTTAATTTTCAAAAAGAATTCGGATTTGTAAGTTTCTCCGATTGGGATTTCGATTTCGGAATTTATAGAGACATTTTTTACATCCATTTTCTCGATTTTATCAATGTTGATGATAAAAGATTTATGAACTCTTGCAAAATTCTCAGGCAGTTGATTTTCCAGAGATTTCAAAGTCTCAAGAACGATGTATTCCTGATTTTCAGTTTTGATATTGACATAATCTTTGATACTTTCTATAAAAAGAATGTCACTGAAATTGACTTTATATTGCTGTCCCGAAGATTTCACAAAGAAATAAGAATCCAGCGAATCTTGACTGACAGCAAAACGTTCTTGCGCTTTCAAAGCACTTTTTTCAAAACGTCCAAAAGAAATTGGTTTTAGAAGATAATCAACAACATTATGTTCGTAGCCTTCCATAGCATATTCTGCGTAAGCTGTTGTAAGAATATATTTCAGCTTATTGCCGACGATTTTCATAAAATTGATTCCCGTGAGTTCCGGCATTTGAATATCCAAAAAAATCAAATCAGCTTCGTTTTTCTGAATATACTCTAAAGCTTCAATCGGATTTTCTGTAGAAAAAACTAAATCCAGAAAGGGCATTTTCTCCACATAACTTCCTAACAAAGAAACTGCGAGCGGCTCGTCATCAACAACAATACATTTAATTTTATTCATTTCTCAAATCAATTCTTAAATCTACGGTAAAATCGGTTTCAGTTTCGATAATATTCAGTTCGTGTTTTTTTGGATAAAGAATTTCCAGTCTTTTTTTCACATTCCCAATTCCAATTCCTGAAAGTGAATCTTTGGAACGTTGTTTTTTAAAATTATAAAGATGAAAATGAAGTTTTTGATTCTCATCAGAAATTTTCAAAGTAAATCCTTTTCCTGAAAAATCACCGTGTTTGAAAGCATTCTCTACAAAAGGAACGAGAAGCATTGGCGAAATATTAAGATTCGGAAAATTGATTTTCTTCTCAATGATTAATAATTCCGGATTTTTAATCCTCAATTTTTCAAGCTCAATCAGACTTTCAAGATAACCTATTTCTTTTTCCAATGAAATAAAGTCTCTTTCTAAATCTTTCGTACTGTATCTCAGCAATTGGCTTAATTCTTCAATTGCAGGTAAAGATTTATCTGACTTCTGATAAACTAAAGAGTAAATATTATTCAAAGTGTTGAAGATAAAATGAGGATTGATTTGCGTCTTCAAAGCCTGAAGCTCTGAATTCTTTTTTTCTTCTATCAATTGTCTCTTTTCAACTTCTGCATCAGACATTAATTTAAACAAACAAAAAACCGTGCTTATAAAAATCGTGGTACTGCTGTAATAGATATTATCATAAAAATAAAAACTCAAAGATGTTTTCTCATTGTAATTCCTGATCCCAAAAAAATAAGGCGAGAAAATCTCTTCCACACAATAGCGAATCAATACAAAACAAAAAACACTTAAAAGAAAAGCAAGCAGTGTTTTGGAGAGATTTTGAATATTGAAGAACTTCGGAATTACAAAGAAATAATTGATGTAAAAACATATAAAACTTGTAATAGCAAAGGTTATTTTAAAATAATCGGCATCTGCTCCGAATACTAAATAAGGAAATATAAAAGTTCCGAGAATGTAAATACACCAATAAAATATATGAAGAAATAAAAGCTGTTGTTTTTTCATCGTAGTTCTTTGTGATTAATTAGAATCGGTTTATTAGACGAATAATGCAAATGTATAGAAACCATTTCCGCATTTTTATTTTTTAAAATCAAGTTACTTTTTTTAGGCAATCTGTAAGTAAACTCAGAATTAGCCGATATACTTTTCTGCATTTTCAGTTCAGAAACCATTTCTACTTCTTTATCTGATATATTTTTAATGGATAAAGTTGCAGGCGATTTTACTTTATTAATAATGATGCTATCACCGGAAGCTATCGTCAGCGTTTTCCAGACATCTACTCTATGATTACCAATACAGGAAACCGTAGATATTAAAATTAGAATGAGTATTAATTTTTTCATAGCTCAAAAGTAATAACAACAAAAAGATTTCGACGGGCAATTTCTATGAATCCCGATTT